>DDEI01000043.1:1470-46764 GCA_002336675.1 Flavobacteriales bacterium UBA1958
ATCAAGATTATAAAAAATAAGTTAGTTTTTTTTGCATTCCGAAAGACAGGAGGAAACCCCTCTTGGATAGAGAGTCGAATGGTTAGTAAATTAATCCTTGTGCATTTTAAAACGCGAAGGCAAGATAATACATAATCCCACAGCCACATAAAAAAAAATTATATTTCTTTTTTATTTCTTTTCAGGAAGCTCGGTGAAAGCCAATTTAATTCTTATAAAAACCTATTTTTCATCCATGAGTTTCCAATTTTAGAAATCCATCTTGTGGACAGCTCGCGATTTACGCTAATGGAGGCATCAAAAAATTCGGTAGCGTCCTCTAAAACACCCTGCTGGTAGAGTTCTTTAAAATCGGCAAACTTGACATAAGACAAACCCCGAGAACCCGAACAGTAAAACCCAGCACGATCTAGTAAATTTAAATTGCTGCCTTCTCCTACTTCTCGTATAGTTTTTGTAAGCTCATCTATAGCGCACCCCGACACAGCATAACTCCCCTCATCTACCAATACAAGGAGAAATCTTCCCTCAATAACGGAACAAGCACTTTCAACTTTTCGACCATGAGTCTTCCAATTAGCGAAAAACGAAGACAACTTGCCTAGCAAGACCTCTGCATTCAGCTCTCTATCCGACTGAAAAACCCATAGCTTAGACTCTGGGTGAAACTTGTTTTGAAATACTTTATCCATCATTAGAATCAATTTTACTTATTATAACCACAATGGTAACTGGCAATGGTGATTGCAGAAAACCGACAACCCTTCTAGCCAAGAGGTAAAAGTCAACACCTAAAACTATACCTATGAGATATACCAAAGCTGCCGAACCAAACAAAAGAACATATCCTTGGACAAGCCATTTGCAAATCGTTAACCTAAGCGCTTTAAGTAACCAAAACCCCAAGCACAAATGCATAAAAACAAATAGCAAGGATGCCAGCCACTTTAAAACCAATAATTCTTTTACCTCTAAAGTGCATAAAAAATCTACTGAGTCGTGACTGTAGTAGTAATCATAAGGTCTACCAATCTTGAGTTTCTGAATAGCCCTCATCCTACTCTGAGCATCCAAGGAGCCGTAATCATCAATTAAGCTCGCACTTTTTAAATTAAAATTTATACTAATCTTTATTCTTTCTTGGAAAAGACCAAGCGCTATCGTAGCGATAACAAAGCAAATGACCGCTACTCTCATTTCTCAATTGCGCTAGATGAATTAGCAAAGCGCTTCGTCCAACTCGCCCAAAGGAAAAAGACAAAGCCATAAATTAAAACAGTAAAGGTATAGTCATGATTAAAAGCAAGCCATTCTGGACTCTTAGCCATAATAACCGTTAAAACAGAGGCCCTAATTACATTCAACAAATGAAGAGCAACTATACCCAAAGGAATGAACCATAGCTTATGCTTCACGTAACCAGGCATACATAGAATGAAAAAAGAAAACAAAGCCATCACGACCAACCCATCGCAACCTGGACCAATAACCACGCCCTGACTTCCAACTAAGCTGACATAATTTAAATACCCTGTATACAGCCTGTCATCGACCGCGATATTATAACCAAAAAGCTCCAGCAACAAACCGCACTGTTCAGTTATTCCTTCAATAATAAATGCATCATAAATAATGCTTGGCCTCAGAACTATTTCATACAAAGAGAACCAGACAAACAGACAAAGCACGAAAAGAATAAAAAATTTCTTTATAGACTGACTCACTAGACTTAATCCTTTTTCTTTAAGTCATTGACTTTTTTTCCTCCATAAATTAATCCAGCTGCTATGAGAACACTCACGCCACCGTCGAGAGGAATAGGGCATGGGTCTCCAAAAGGCGGGCCACACGGGGTGGTATCTGGGAATGGGTTGTCTTGTCCAAAACTTGACACTACAAAGAAAATGAAAATGATTGAAATTAAATATTTGAACATGTCTGACATTGTGAACCGTGTTCCAAATTTACTATAACTACCCGAGACAATAAACCGAAATAGCGGATTCTTTCAAACAAATCCTTATGAACCTATAATTAGACAACTATATTTGCAAGTGAACACGCGCACCACTCTAATGAATAACACAGGAAGTATAATCACGATAGAAGATCTTAGGCCGGCCTTTAAATACCTGAAAAAAAACTGGCTGATACTTCTAATATTCCCCTTTCTGGGATATACGCTAGCCTACCTTTATACTTATAGAATGCCTGATATACATGGAGCAAAATCAGAGATACTTCTGAAAAGTGATGAAACCTATAATTACCAAAGTGAGTTAAGAAGTAATTTCGGTTATTTCAGTCAGTATGCTGATATAGAAAACCAAAAAAGAATTATTACCTCTTATGATATAATAGATAAAACTGTAGAAAGACTTCGCCTCAATATAGGATACTTTATTCAAGGCAGATGGAAGAGAGAAAAAGTGTCATCCTTTCCTGCTTTAGATATCTCTGTGGACTGGGAAAAACTGGAAGGAACGCTTAACGTACCCATCAAATTAGAGATTCTTGATTACAAAAGTGTTCGCCTTGAATATGAACTAAATGGCACTACTCAATCAATCATCTACCCTCTAGGCGCCGACATGAAAGATCATGACACCAATTTGGGTAATCTAACCATTCTTCCTACGTCACTATTAGACATCACCACTCAAGACCAATTTATAGATTATGAATATTTCTTAACGGTACTCAGTGACAAACAGCTCATCTCTTCTTTTAGAAATAGTTTAAAAGTCAAAAATGTGGAGTACACAAGTATTCTTGAGCTAGCTGTAAATAATGAAGTGCCTTCATACGCCAAAATGTTTTTGGATACTCTCTCTGGAGTATATGTAGAATATTCTCTAGAAAAACAATACCACGTTAACGAAAACACTCAAAAATACATTGAGAAACAACTTATGGAATTAGAGGGTATCATGGACTCTCTAGAATATGCGATTGAACTGTTTAAGGGCTCCAAAAATATTATTGACGTCAACAAGGAACAGGAGTTTTTATTTCAAAACTACTTGGACTTAGAAAAAGAAAAGACCTCCCTTTTAAACATCACTAATTCGTATTCTGACCTTCTCCAATTCGTGACTGACCCCAACATGACTGGTGATATCCCACCTAGTTTTTACATCTATTCTAAAGATCTCCTTTTATCAGCTCAAGTGAGTGACTTGCATGACGAGAGAGCGAGCAGAGAAGAAATGCTCAATGATTTTAAGGTAGGCGCTTATAATGTTAATACGAAAGACTCGCTCATCCAGGTTAAACAATCGAGAGTAGAAACGTACATTCAAAATTCTCAGAAAGCATTAAAAGAGGATCTCCGATCTATTGAGAGAAAGCTAGAAAACCTCTCAGGTTCGTTAAATAACTTACCGAAATCACAACGGGCTCTGCTAGAGATAGATAGAAAGCTAAAAGTAAATGAAAGTTTATATGTTTATCTGTTAGAATCTAAAGCTTCTACTGTAATAGCCAAGGCAGCCATCCTCCCAGAGATCAGAATCATAGAAAATGCCAGAGGTATCGGGATAACAGGGCCTAACAAATCAAAAACGATTTATTTGTCTGCCGGGATTTCTTTTATACTCGCCTGCTTAATTGGGTTTTTAAGATCTTCTTTCTTTGAAAGAATTGAAAGTGTAAATGAGCTTAAATCTATCACTTCACTATCCGTTTTAGGAACAATTCCTTATTACGAAGAAATAGAAAATCAACCCATAGCGGTACTTGAAAACTCTAGATCAAACATTACTGAATCGCTCAGGACATTGAGGACCAATCTTCAATATCTGCTGACTAGAAGAGGCGGTAATGTGATTTTAATTTCATCTCTTCATCCATCAGAAGGGAAGACATTTGTGAGCACAAACTTGGCGTCAATACTGGCCAAAGCGGGTAAAAAAGTAGCTTTGGTAGATTTCGATCTACACAAACCTAAAGTTCACAAGACCTTTAATTTGGGTAATTCTGTAGGAGTATCAGGAATACTCACCGACAGAAAGCAAATAAAAGAATGCATAAATAATTCTCTAATTGAAAATTTAGATGTAATAACTGCGGGACCAATACCCCCAAATGCCTCAGAGCTTATGCTAAGTGGGAAGACCGCGGAACTAGTTAATGAATTAAAAAATAGTTATGAATATGTTATCTTAGATACGCCACCGTTGATCTTAATCAATGACAGCTTAGTTCTTCACAAGCTAGTAGACAATTCTATTTTTGTTCTAAACACGGAGAAGGCAAGTAAGCATGGAATTAATTTTTTAGAGCAGTCACTACGACAGAATGAAATCACCAATGTAAGCTTGGTTTTAAACAACATTAAAACCAGCAAGTGGCAGAAAGCCTATTATTATTATTCCGATAAATATGGGTATGGGTATGGGTATGGGTATGGATATGGATATGGATATGGCTCTGGAGAGTATTACCAAACGCCAAAGGCGCCGAAAAAAAAGAATCCCTAGCTTGAAGACATTCCACAGAATAACAAATGGAATCTTTTAACTAAGCCCCGAAGATACGAGGTAGACCTTAAATAAATGAGCGTAATAATTAAACCTATACGAGTTCTAAGGAGTATTCTGCCCAAAGAGTATAAGTTGCGTATCGTTGTCATTAGCTCTCTACTCCTGCTAAATTCTGCTCTCGAGCTGATTGGCTTAGGTGCGCTAATTCCCGTTTTCACTATTTTACTCGAGGAGGATGTAGTGGAAAAATACGCATGGGCTCGCTATTTGCATGAAAACTTCAACCTGACTACTGGAAACCAACTCATCGTTTTAGTGAGCCTGATTCTCCTAACCACTATCGTAATTAAGAATTTACTGGGACTGATAATAGCCTATATCCAAAGTAAATTTGCTTTTTCTCTTTATGAACATTTTTCAGTAAAGCTACATGGAATATATTTCAGAAGAGGGTTCTTGTTTTTTAAAAATTCAAGTGCACACGATTTATTCAGAAATGTAAATAACGCCTCTTTGTTATTTGCCCAAAAGCAGATTCTGGGACTTTTAGCGTTGTTGAATGAGTGTTTTATTCTCTTGATTATTCTAATAGGAATAGCGGTATACGATCCTAAAATATTTGGTCTACTGTTGATTACAGTGTTACCCACATTCAGCATATTTTATTTATATGTTAGAAAAAAGTCCTTAAAAATAGGAGAGATTCAGAAAAAAATAGCTCCTCTCCTTTCTAAAAGTATCTTCGAAAGTTTTTATGGCTATGTAGATATACTTCTTGCTAAAAAAGAAGACATCTATAGAAATTACGTCAAACGACACGTGCACGAATCCTCAGAGATGCAGGTCACAAGCTCTGTACTAAACCTTGCTCCCACCAAAGTGATTGAAACATCTCTTATGCTGGCGATAGTTCTAATTATCATATTTGGCCTTCATCTATCCATGGCTAAAATGGATTTAATTAAACAGTTAGGAATATTCGCTATAGCAGGCTACCGCATCATGCCCTCTATCAATAGAATTATGCTATCCATTAATGGACTGAACCAAACTTTATGGACCCATGACATTCTAAAATATTTAAACACAGAAAGCCCTGAATTAATAACTCAAAAAGAGGTTAGCTTCAACGAAAGCTTGTCATTAAACAGCATTTCGTTCCAATTTAATGATAGTCCTAATCCGCTCTTCTCTGACTATTCATTAAAAATAAAGAAAGGAGAGTGTCTGGGAATAAAAGGTGCTTCAGGCTCTGGAAAAACTACTCTAATGAACATGCTCTTAGGCTTCATAACTCCGCAGCAGGGAACGCTCAAAATTGATGACATCACATACACTCCTGAGCACATGAACTCCTATTATGAAAAAGTAGGTTACGTTCAGCAACAAGTTTATCTTATGGACGGCACTATAGCCGAAAATATAGCTTTAGGAGTAAGCAAAGAAAATCTTGATCAGGACCTCCTAAGAGAAGCTTTAGAAAAAGCAAGCCTAAGTCAGTTTGTAGCCGATTTACCAAACGGGTTAGATTCCATGATCGGCGAAGGAGGCACAAAGATTTCCGGAGGTCAGCGCCAGCGAATCGGAATTGCCCGAGCTTTATACCGAAGAGTTGAAATCTTGTTTTTTGATGAAGCTACGTCCGCGCTAGACGAACAAACTGAAAAAGAGATTTCAGACGCAATTAACAACCTAGCTGGAACTAGCTTAACTATAGTCATTATAGCGCACAGGTTAAAAACGCTAGAAAGATGTGATCGAATTATCGACTTAGGTTCAGTCCAAAAAGAGAAAAAAATCATCCCCAAACCGAACGAACTGCTTAAAAATAGTACGCCTTCAAGCAAAAATGATCCCAATAACCCCGTCTCAGAAAACGCCAAAACTATTTTAATATATTATGAAAAGAACAGCACCAATGCTCCGCGAGTGCACAAGCAGCTTGATGCTCTTCTTCCCAACTATAAAGTAATTCTTGTCACTAAAAAATTTGAGCCCAATATCCAGTTTCCTTCTAACTTAGAAATAGTTCTTCTTCCAAAATCAAACGAATTCTTTCCTTCTTTAACCAAACTTCCTTTTAAAGAAAGATTAGTAGATCAAACAAAACGACTTCTTTCAGGCGATTTTTTAAAGCATCCACTAGAAAGAAATCTATGGAACAATCAACTCAGAACTAAAATAAAATTTCTATCTAATTTTAACTTTGATTGTATCATTGCTCATCACCCAACTTCCCTGGTTTTAGCTTCTGAATTATCTAAAGCTAAACGTATTCCTTTTATTTTCAATGCACATGAATATTATCCACGACAATTCGAACATAAGGAGGATTGGGTTAAAAATGAAAAGCCTGAGTTGGACTACATCATGAAAAAATATCTGCCCAAAGCATCTACCACCTTGTGTGTTGGTCAAATAATAGGGGAAACGTACATCAAGGAATTCAAAATAAATGACTACGTGTTTATCCCAAATGATAAGCCCTACTTTAAATTTTCACCAAAAAAGACAGGAAACCCGATAAGAATAATACATCATGGCGGAGCTATTCGGGGCAGGTCAATTCATAAAACCATTGAAATGATGGCTATTTTACCAGAGAAAGAATACGAGTTACACTTAATGCTAATGCCCATAGACAAAGAGTACCTCCAAGAATTAGTTCTTTTATCTGAGAAATTTAACAATGTGTTTTTTCACAAACCAGTTAACTTTGAAAACATAATTCCATTTCTATCCACCTTTGATATTGGACTTTACCTCCTGCCACCCTCCAATTTCAATAATCTAAATTGCCTTCCCAACAAAATTTACGAATTTATACAGGCTAGACTATGTATCATTACTTCTCCTAATCCAGAAATGTCAACACTTATAAAACAAAATGGGCTGGGGCTGTGCTCAGAAGATTATACTGTTAAAAGTATGGCCGAAACAATCCAATCTGTTTCCTCTCAGCAAATAGATAATTTCAAACAGCACGTCGACGCAAAAGCAAAAGAATTGTCATCAGAAAACACAGAAAAATTAATCAGAAAGACAGTTTCCTTAATAGTTTAAAAATTATACTAAGTGAAATGGTCATGAATTTTCATTAAATTTGAATGTAACCTATTTAAGTTCCGGAAATGATAAAATTAACTACAATGACCTTTTTGTTGTTTTTGGGTCTATCTCTCTTCTCACAAAGCAACGATATAGACGGAAGTTCTATAATCGTTTTACCTGTTTATGAATCCCCTTCAAATTTAGCAGGAAGCATCGGTGGATTTACATCAACTCTAACTGCAACCTGTTCCGCAGTCGCTGATGATGATGGGTTTCTTCAATTCACTGCGGTAACACAAGGCGCTCAGTTTGTTTTGAACTCAACTTCATTTGATGGTGTGCTAGAACTTTTAGACGACACCTATACTTCTTTGACTTGTACAAATACGTCACCAGGAATTGGTGAAGAAATCATATGGTATACCGCTTTGGTTCCAGGAGACTCCTACTATTTACGAATTCACTCTGCGGATGGCATAACCAATACAGGCGCATTCAATTTACAATACTCAAGCTTACCTGAAAAGGTACTCGCTGCGGCGTTTTGGACAACTAATGTGAACGGGAACAGTTATCGATTAACGGATTACATCAGAAGAATAATTGGTTCTCCAGTCGAAGAGTCTCGTTGGAAATTTAGAAATACAACTACCAATGAGACTTACATTTACGTTATTGTCGGTAATTTCTATCAAGTGAGTCTTAGTGATGCAGAAGACGAAGCAGGAACTCTTGCAAGTTCTTTCTTTTGTTATGGAAGTACCTATGAAGTCTCTATCGAATCTGTCGTAAATGGCTTGGGATGTGGTTACGGTCAAGGTTATGAAATCGTTTTTGAAGAAGAGCCCACCACCGTGTTATCAGGAAGTTACATTAGCGCCTTTTTAAATCCTGGAGCTGATTTTATTACAGCCGCTAACACACACAACGATCAAGTCATGGACTGGGAGTTTTCTGAATTCGGAGTGCTCCTTGAAACTATCCAAACCGACCAAGGCCTGAATAGGCTATACCTCAACACCTCAAACCAGCTCGTTTTTAATAGAGCGTACACCGTGCGGATTAGAGTAACTTCATGCGGGGTAACTGGACCATGGTCTGAATATTATCAATTTTTCACCTCCGATATTCCCTATGTCTCATTGATCTCAGGTACTTGTAACAGCACAATCAACAACGGTTCTTCAGTAAATTGCGGTTCCTTAAACTTAGCTACTGGTTACTTCTGGCAATTGGCTCCAATCATACTAGACGACCCAACCTTCACCCCCATTGGGCCTGCTATTGTATTAGAATCTACAGTTAGCGCTGTAGTTCTTAACGGCCTCGAACCTAACACCGCATACCGCATCGCAGTGAAACCTGTATTTGCTAATGGCGCTCAGCTTGGTGAATATGGAGCATTCTGCCAAATTGGAACTTCTGGCTCTGGTGTAGGATTACTAATAGAGGATAATTCAGATGAAAGTACAAATATTCAGATTTCAACGCTGCACGATAATATTAAAGTGTATCCTAACCCTGTGACAGAAGGAACATTATTCATAGACATCTTAAGCAAGGAGCTCGATTATTCACTATTAATTTACAACTCTTATGGAGAGCTCAACTATAAAGATGTGATTAGAAAATCATCTTCTCTAGACCTTTCTTTATTTAAAAAAGGAAGTTATATAGTGAAAGTTATTTCAGAGAATTCTATATTCCATGAAAGAATACTAATCAGATAGACTTCAGCCACATTGAATAAAATCTTATTAGTATGTTATAGCTTCCCTCCTAACCCTGGAATAGGTGGTAGAAGATGGGCCAAATTTGCCAAGTACCTGGTTAAATCAGGCCATTACGTAGAGGTTATTAATGCGAAGCTTACTACTAAAAAATTAAGCATATGGAATAAAGACGCACAACTCTTGCATGAAAAAAATCATGTCCATTCTATACCTACCGGCTATCCCGAGATAATTAAGAAAATCCCAAAAACATTTTTTCAAAAAATTCAATACAAACTTTCTCTTGAATACTTAAAACTAAACGTGAAGGGGAACCTATATGACAAAAGCAGTTTATGGCATCTAAATTTGATCCCTTTTATTCAAAAAAAATTAAATGAAGGTTTTGATACTATAATTTGTACCGCAGCTCCTTTTCATTACCTCAGTGAGGTAGCTCAGCTAAAAATAAAGTTTCCAAGTGTGAATTTTATCGCAGACTTCAGAGATCCTTGGGCCAACAACAGAATTTCTTATGGAATTTCTGACTTAAACCAGAAAAGACGACTTGAAGAAAAGCATCTAGAATCTTCTGTTTTTGAAAGTTTCGATTATCTGGTCTGCGTTGATGCTATTCACAAAACATATATCAAGAGCTTAAATATAACCACAGATAAAATTAAGATTATACCTAATGGCTTTGACCCTGAAGATTTCTCTAATAGTGAAGCCAAAAGAAGGCAAGACAACAGAATAAATTTAGTCTTTACTGGTTCTCTGTATTCTAAAGCTCTATCTCATTTAGATGCTTTGTATAAGGTGTTATTGGAGAATGAAGAGCTCAAACAGGAATTCGTGTTTAACTTTTACGGATCAATACCCAAAGAAGCTCAATACTTGTTTGAGAACGACGCCCTCCAATCAACTTTAATTTTTCATGGGAAATTACCTTTAAGAGAAGTAGGAGAGAAAATTGTCACAAGTAACTTAGCCATGCTTTTCCTTACGGATGAACTAAACTACGCCAAAAGCACAAAATTCTATGAGTACATATACTTGCGAAAGAAAATCGCCGTGTTTTCTAAGTATGGTGCTATAAATAAATATGTCATCAATAACGAAATAGGGTATAGCATAGAGCCACAGAACATTACGGAGTCCTTGACTGAAATAAAAAAAGACTTTTACAAAAATAATCTCAATGTCCCTCATGATTATTCAATAGAAAAATATTCTATCCAAACCCTTTTGAATAATTTAACCAATCTATTAAATTGATACCTTTTCACGTCTATGATCACATCACAACCCTACACTTAAAATGCGCTCGAATCTCGATCTACTAGTCTCCATTATTATTCCTTGCTATAATTCTGAACTTTTCATAATCGAGTGTCTTGAATCATGCCAAATGCAGACATATAGGCAAATAGAAATTATAGTAATTGATGACGGTAGTACTGACAAGTCAACAGAAATAGTTAATCAGTTTATAGTCAGTAATTCAGATCTTAATTGTCGCCTTTTTTCAAAAGAGAATAACGGAGCTTCCTCCGCCAGGAATAAAGGAATAAAAGAATCAAACGGAACTTTCATTCAATTTCTAGATGCAGATGATATCCTATTTAAGGATAAAATCCAATCTCAAGTAGACCTCATCAATGAAAATAAAACCTGCCAACTAATAGTAGGCAGTTACGAAACTGTCAATTTAAAAAGCTCGAAGACGAGAAAAAGAAACTATTCCGATAATTCTGATTCACTTTGGATTGGACTATATAGAAGCGACCTAGGAAACACCTGTAGCAACCTATTCAATGCCTCATTATTTAAAGAGCAGGGTCTTTCTTGGGATGAGAACTTGCCCAGCTCTCAGGAATACAATCTACTATTTGACATCTTAAAAATAACAGAACAGATTATTTTTGATCCTCAAATAAATACCAGAATAATAAGAAGGGATAATAATTCCATAAGCACTAATGAACAAAACAATCTAGCAAGAAGATTCGATCTTAGAGTAAGAATAAAGGAGTATTTGCTCGTAAATGAAGCCCTTACTTTTATTAATAATCAAAATAAAATCGATCAGTATTTATTTGGCTTAATTAGACAAACAGCCAAGTTTAATCTTTCCAAGGCAAATCGAGATTTAACTCGCCACCTAAAGAAAGATTTTTTTCCAGAAAACACAGAAGTCAATACGCGAGGTTATCTCCTAGCTTATAACATACTTGGCTTTAGAGGGGCCGAGAGACTAAAAAAGTTAATGAAAAGATAACAAAATTCATGGCACTAAAAAAGACTCCTATTTCCATCATCATACTGCTGAAAGTAATTGTCATTGGCATTCTAGCTGCTTCAGTTTATACGCAGACAGACGATACTTCAATCATTGATGAATTTAAAAGTAATGATTATAGCGAGTTGCTGGCACCAGTAGACAATCTGATTGAGCACGGAACCTATGCTAAATCCTCCGATATTCATCATCCATACGTTGGCAGACTCCCAGGATATATGTTTCCCTATGTTATTTTTAGAGCATTCTTCTCCCAAAAATCAGCTGTATTTCTACTCTTGCTCTTTCAATTTCTACTGGCCTTATCCTCCGGTTATGCCTTATACCTTCTCTTGAGAGAAAGTGTTAAAGCATCTATTCCTCTTTCATATTTAGGAATAATTATATACACCTTTTTCAACTACTCTATAGCTTGGGAATTAAGGACTTACCCTGAAAGCATAGCTCTTTCATGTTTTATAATTGGTACCTTTTACTTACTCAAAAGTCTAACCAATCAGAATAAAAAATTATTACTTCTTTCAGGCTTCTTCTTTGCCTGGATGTTTTTTCTCCGAGGGTTTTTACTGCTTTACTTTTTACCGATTTCAGTAATTTTATTTATGCCTCTCTTGCGGTCTAAAAACCTCAAGCTAATTTCAATTAGATTCCTGCTCTTTTTTATACCCATACTGGTTATGGAAACCTCTTGGATATCCAGGAACTACTATAACACAGGAGAGTTCATACCGCTTCAAGATAACTTGTCTTATTCTTTCTCAGAAGAGTCACTGACAGAAGAATACCCTTTCAACTCTCCATACAAACCCACCGTTCTAATTTTAAGAGAATTAATAGCCGAATGGGGGGGCGATAATGTTCACTTTTATCCGAATTCGGAGATGGGATACTTTCTTTCTAATGATAATTTGAAAATTGAAAATCATTTTCCAGATTACATTTTTAATGACTCATTTACATCCAAAGATATTCTCGAGATTAATGAGCGCTGCAAAGCCTCATTTAAATCTAACCTTTCTCTGACCGAAAGAATCAAACATGAAACGCAACTATGGGAAACAATCTCTGAAAAATCTAATTTATTCAAAACATCTCATGGCTCTATGCTCTTTATTTCCTCTTTTAATAAATTTAAAAATTTAGTTTTCCGAAACGTCACTTCTGATTGGCCAGGGAAATCTTTTAGTGAAAGTTCTTTGATTTACAAAATCTATAAATTGCTAATTCTGAGCTGTTACTTCACACCTCTTCTGCTCTCAGTCATTAGTTTAATTTTCTTTCTATTCAAACCAAAAAGATTAAATACAGTTACTATCTTCCTCTTTATGTGTCTATCAATACTCTGTCTTACCTTTATGTTTTTAATTAATGTATCTGAATTTAAGTATTTTATGACTGGGTGGGTTTCCTCTCTTATAATCTCTATTTCATTCCTGCAAATAACTCTTGGGAAAGTCCAGCTCCCCGAAGATATTTCCTAATCAGAAAGAAAAAAAGGAGATATTTCATGTATATTTGACTCAAACATCGCTTTTTCCGAATTCCCCAAATCAATGCAAAGCGATAGGATGAGAATAAACACTAATCCCATTTTATATATACCTTGAGAAGAAGCATTAATATCAATAACCAAAATGATTAGAGTTTCTATAGTTGGTTATGGATACTGGGGGGGAAACCTAGTCCGTAACTTTAATTACCTCAGCACATGTGAATTAATCTCTGTCTGTGAGCAGAATGAAGAAAACGCCAAAAAATGTACTGCCTTATATCCTCAGATAAAAATAGAAAAAGACTTCGAAACTGTTCTAGCTTCTGATGTTGAAGCTGTAGTCATAGCTACTCCTGTAAACACGCATTTTTTCCTCGCTAAAAAAGCTCTTTTAGCCAACAAGCATGTTCTCGTAGAAAAGCCTATGACAGATAGCTTTGCTCAAGCAAAGGAATTAGTTGAACTAGCTAAATCTAAAGGCCTTTCCTTAATGGTAGACCATACGTTTCTCTATACGGGAGCAGTTCGTTACCTCAAAGAAAGGGTAGACAATAATGATTTCGGAGACATCACTTACATCGACTCTACTAGAATAAATTTAGGGCTATTTCAGCATGACGTGAATGTCCTCTGGGATCTAGCGCCTCATGATATTTCTATCTGCCGGTATATCTTAAACGAAAGACCTACTTCCATTCAAGCTACTGGACTTTCTCACACTGACAATGACATTGAAAATATTGCATTTCTTACCTTGAAGTATGGAAATGAAAGAATAGTGCATTTCAACTGCTCTTGGGTTTCTCCAGTTAAAATAAGGCAAATGCTCATTGGCGGGAATAAGAAAATGGCGGTTTACAATGACATGGAACCGACTGAAAAAATCAAAATTTACGACACTAGTTTCGAGGTGAGGTCCGATAAAGAGAAAAATGAATTTAATGCAGATTATAGGGTAGGTGATATTTATGTTCCTAAAATACCTATCACAGAAGCGCTATTTATGATGGCAAAAGACTTTATTAATTCTATAGCGCATGGAACAGAACCTGACTCGAATGCTCAGCTGGGATTAGAGGTAGTGGAAATTCTAGAAAAAGCCCAAATATCCATTAAGAATAAAGGTGAAGAAATTAGTATGTAAGATGAAAACAATAACAGAGGACAGCCCAAAAAAAAGTTTAACTAACGTTACTGTCGGAGAGGATGTTAAAATATTCAACTTTGTTAATGCCTACGGCTGTTCTATAGGAGACAGAACTAAGGTTGGAGCTTTTGTAGAAATTCAAAAAGGAGCTGAGGTAGGAAAAGACTGTAAAATATCAAGTCATACTTTTATTTGCGAAGGTGTGAAAATTGGGGACGGAGTTTTCATTGGTCATAATGTCTCATTTATAAACGACATGTTCCCAAAAGCTATTAATGAGGAGGGCTCTATGCAAACAGATGAAGACTGGGAATTAGTTAAAACAGAAATTAAAGACCATGCATCTATAGGAACAAGCGTTACTATACTAGGAGGTCTTACCATAGGATTTAACGCCCTAATAGGAGCAGGATCAGTCGTTACCAAAAATATCCCGGACAATGCAGTGGCCGCAGGAAACCCAGCAAAAATAATTCGATTTTTAAAATAAATACAATGAAAATTCCTTGTCTTGATCTGAAGGGTCAGCATCAACAAATAAAAAATGAGGTTTTTGAACAATTTGAAAAGGTTTATGAAAACACAGCTTTTTCAGGAGGCCCTTTTGTAGAAAATTTTGAAAATGCCTTTGCTGAATATTGTGAGGTACCTCATGCCATAGCAGTAAACAACGGTACCAATGCCCTGCACTTAGCTTTATTAGCCCTTGGCATAGGAAAAGGAGATGAAGTAATTATACCCGCCAACACTTTTATAGCCACAGCATGGGCTGTTTCATATGTTGGAGCTAAACTAGTTTTTGCCGAGTGTACTACAGACACTTGGGAGTTAGATATAAACCATGCAGAATCACTCATAACTTCTAACACCAAGGCTATCATAGGGGTTCACCTATACGGACAACCTTGTGACATAGAAGGAACTCAGGCATTAGCTAAGAGACATAATCTTTACTTCATAGAAGATGCTGCTCAAGCACAAGGAGCAGAATACAAAGGAAAAAGAGTTGGTTCATTCGGAGATGTTGCCTGTTTCAGTTTTTACCCTGGTAAAAATTTAGGAGCTTGTGGTGAAGGAGGAGCTTGTACGTCCCATAGTGAAGCGTTAACTAAAAAAATAAAAAGGTTAAGAAACCACGGATGTGATGTAAGATATCATCATGAAGTTATAGGTTACAACATGAGGATGGGAGGACTTGAAGGCGCTTCCTTAGGTGTTAAGATTAAATACTTAACTTCATGGAATAATAAGAGAAGGGCTATTGCAAAGCGATATCTGAATGAAATTAAAAATGATAAAATCCAAATGCAGTCTCAACCAGAAGAAACAAATTCGGTGTTTCACCTTTTCGTAGTTCTTACTGAAGATAGAGATGACTTCATGAGCTATTTGAATAAAAAGGATATTTATCCTGGGTTACATTATCCAATCGCTTGTCATCTGCAAAATGCCTACAAACATTTAGGACATAACGCAGGGGATATACCTGTGGCAGAGAACCAAGCGTCTAAATGTATCAGCCTGCCTATGTATGCTGAGCTAACCGATGAAATGGTGAGTACTGTTATTAAAGCGGTAAATGACTATTAAGAAACAGCTAATATTATTCCCATGCAATGGAAATGCCATTGAAGCTCTTGACTGTATCGATTACTCAAAGTTCGATGTCATTGGTTTTGTGGATGATTCTGCTGAAAAAATAGGTACTCATCAAAACGGAGTAACCGTTTTCGACAGAAGTTTATTCTCTAAGAATCCAAATGCTCAAGTATTAGCCGTTCCAGGAAGTCCGGTTTCTTTTCAAGATAGAGACAAAATTATAGAAGGCCTTCAGCTTAATCCTAATCGATTTGTGAATGTAATACACCCTTCAGCCCATATTTCTTCATTCGCCACAATGGGTAAAAATTGTTTATTGATGGAGGGAGTAGTGCTAAAAGCTGGCGCCTCTATTGGTAATAGTGTCTGCATGCTCCCCTACTCGGTTCTTCATCACGACTCTAGGATAGATGACTACTCCTTAATAGGCAGTTCAGTAGTGATCGCAGGCTATGTTAAAATTAAAGAAAAGTGCTACATTGGCAGTGGCTCTAAAATAAAAAATAACACTGAAATCGGACACGAGTGTCTGGTCGGCATGGGAAGTAATGTATTACAAAGTCTGTCCCCTAAAGAAGTTTATTATGGAAACCCCGCAAAACAGAAATCGATTTGAGCCTTGAAGTCTCCATACTTATCCCTTTTCTGAACGAATCAGAAAATATTTCTGACCTTGTTTCAAGTCTAAACGATTTTTGTTCTCGTCAAGAGGAAAGCTATGAAGTGATTTTCATCGATGATGGCAGTACAGATGACTCCTGTGAAAAGTTAAAAAACGCGCCTATCCATGGATTCTCTTGTTCACTGATACAGCTTTCTCAAAACTATGGTTCTCATGCCGCTTTAAGAGCCGGAATAACCAAAGCGAAAGGGAAATACATAAGTTTCGCTTATGCTGATTTACAAGATCCTTTAACCCTTCAGAAAAAGATGTATGACAAAGCAAAATCAAGCAGTTCTAACATCATCTGGGCCACAAGAAAAGACTCAAAAAGTGGCGCATTAGAAAAGCTATTCTCACAATTTTATGCTTCTATGATGAAGAAGCACGTGAAAAGTACGTTTCCTAAAAAGGGGTTTGACATCGTTATGTTTGACGCTAAGATTCAACAGCAACTAAATACAAATATCGAAGCCAATTCCTCCATATTTCTTCAAATCCTGACTTTAGGGTTTAAGCAAGACAGCATAGAATATGATAAGTATGAGAGACAGAAAGGAAAATCTAAGTGGACACTTCAAGCAAAAATCAAACTATTTATAGACTCCTTTGTTGCTTTTTCTTACTTCCCTATTCGTTTAGTGACTGTGCTGGGAATACTGTTTTCAAGTTTAGGTTTCTTATGGACTATATACATTATCTCAAGAAAGCTTCTTTTAAATGACTTAGAGCCTGGATGGCCTGCAATTATTTCGATACTCATGATAGGTTTCGGAGTAACTAATATCGGCCTAGGAATTATAGCTGAGTACCTCTGGAGAACACTAGATGCCTCTAGAAAAAGACCTGTCTTCGTGATAGATGAATTAATAAAAATAAAATGAAAATACTCGTGACCGGTGCAGCTGGTTTTATAGGCTCTCATTTGACTGACTCACTTCTTAAAAAGGGGCATCACGTAACAGGGTTTGATAATCTTGTAAATGGAAAGCTTAGAAATCTAGAAGATGCTGAAAGAAATGAAAATTTCACTTTTATCAAAGGAGATATTCTTTCAAGCGAAGATTTAGAAGATGCTTTCAAGGATATAGAAATAGTATATCATTTAGCTTGCCTCGGCGTAAGACACAGCATTCATTCTCCTTTTGAGAATCACCAAGTAAACGCCGAAGGCTCTTTAAATGTTTTAGAAAAAGCTAGAGAAAACAACATTAACTGGTTCTATTATATCTCTACTAGTGAGATTTACGGAAAGACGATCTCCTTCCCCATTAATGAAAACGATCCTGCATGTCCATTAACAGTATATGGAGCCAGCAAATTGGCAGGTGAACATTATACAAATTCTTATAATGAGTGTTATGATTTAAATACTACTGTTCTCAGAGTTTTTAATAATTACGGTCCTAGAGCTCATTATGAAGGAGATGCTGGTGAAATAATTCCGCGCTCTATAGTTCGCGCTTTATATGGAGAAAATCCTATTATTTTCGGTGATGGATCTGTCACTAGAGATTTTTTCTATGTGAAAGACACCGCTGACTTATTAGTCACACTGCTAGGACAAAATCACTTATTAGGAGAGACTATTAACGTAGGTACAGGGGTAGAAATTACCATGAAATGTCTATTAGAGACTATAGCTGAAAAAATGACTAAATACAACGTGAAGGTTGATTATATGGACCCTAGACCTGCTGATGTCCCCCGATTATGGGTGGATAACTCTAAGCTGAAAAGCTTACTGAAAATAAATGAGGGTAAAAATTTCGATGAAGGAATATCAGATACTATTTCTTACTACGAAGAACTGAGCACTCAGAAAAGTCTAATAGAGGAGATACAAGTATTAAATTGGAAGAAAACTAAGAATGAGAAAAATACCCATAGCCAAACCTCTACTCGGTGAGCTAGAGGCAAAAGCTGCTCATGATGTCATTCTTACAGGATGGGTGACTCAAGGCCCAAAAGTCCAAGAATTTGAAAAAGATTTCTGTGAATATACAGGGGCTAAATATGCCGTAGCTGTAAGTAATTGTACTACCGGTCTGCACTTGAGTCTTCTCGTGGCAGGAATATCCTGTGGTGACGAAGTGATTTGTCCTTCTATGTCATACATAGCTACAGCCAATTGTATTCGATATACTGGAGCTGAACCTGTTTTTGCTGAAGTAGGAAATGACTTTAATATCGATATCGAAGATGTTCGAAAAAAAATCACCTCAAAAACAAAAGCGATTCTAATCGTTCATCAGATTGGAAATCCTGCAGATATAGCGGCTTATCAAGAACTTTGCAACGCTCACAACTTAAAGCTTATAGAAGATGGGGCATGTGCAATAGGATCAGAATATAAGGGCAAAAAAATAGGTTCACACTCCGAATTAGTCTGCTTCTCTTTTCATCCCAGAAAAGTAATTACCACAGGTGATGGAGGGATGATTACCACTAACAATAAAAGTTATTATACACGGTTAAAACACTTAAGACAGCATGGAATGTCTATAAATGACCAAGTTCGTCATACTTCTAAAACTGTAATTATAGAAGAGTATTTGGAGTTAGGATATAACTACAGAATGACAGACATACAAGCTGCAGTTGGTATAGAACAGCTGAAAAGACTAAAAGATATAATTCGAGAAAGAAGAAGAATAGCTGAGATGTATAACGAAGCTTTTAAAAATTCAGACTCAGTAGAAATACTAGACGAAGGTGACAAAAAATACAATTATCAATCTTACTCTCTTCTGCTCACCGCTAAATGTCCTATTTCTCGGAATGGTTTAATGCAAGAGCTATTAGATATGGGAATCTCTACTAGAAGAGGCATAATGACTGCGCACAGAGAAAAAGCATATAACGCTAAAACGTATTCGCTTCCTCAATCGGAATTTTATTCGGACCATTCTATTCTTCTTCCCTTATACATCCCCATGGATGATGCAGATATAGCATCTGTGATTCAATCAGTAAAACAATTCATTTAAACTCTCTCCATATGAACGAGTTAGTGAGTGTTATTATTCCTGTCTTTAATAAAGCGGCTTTCTTAGATGAAACGCTCACTTCTGTATGCGGTCAAACCTATACTTCGTTAGAAATCATTCTAATTGATGATGCCTCAAATGACGGTTCTCTGAGCATACTAGAAAAATGGAAAGCTGTGGATTCCAGAATAAAACTTATCCTAAATACTGAGAATTTAGGAGGAAATAAAAGCAGAAACTTTGGGATTAATCTGGCCACAGGAAAGTACACTTTATTGTTTGATGCAGATGATCTCCTCTCTGCTTCATGTATCGAGAATAGAGTGAATCAATTCGAAGAAAACTCTGATGTCGTGATTTCTTCTATGGGTGTATTCAATGTTTCTATAGGAGACGTTAGCTCAAAACTAGATTGGATTCCAGATGAAAACAATGCCCTCATAAGATTTTTAAGACATGAGCTGCCTTGGACTATTATGCAGCCCTTATGGAAAACTAAAATTCTGAAAACCCATAAAGGTTTTGACGAGAGTTTTAAACGACTCCAAGACATAGAACTTCATACTAGAATTTTATCTTCTGGGATTTCTGTTAAAATAAATTCAGACCAGAAACCGGACTGTTTTTATAGGATTCTTGAAGGAAGACATTCTATGGATAAATTAGAATTCTATACCCGATGGGTTCAAAGTGCAGCTGAGTATTTTAATAAGTTTAAGCACTTACCAGCTATTAACGCAAAGAAAGAACTCTCAGGTACACTAATAGAGACAGCTAGCCAACTTTTAATGGCTCAAAAAAATGGCCAACTCTCTCCATTGAAAACTAAAGAATTATTCAAAGCCTTAATGGGGAGTACTTCTAACTCGTTTTCTACTCAACTAGTCCGAATTTACTTTTCTGTCCAAAATTATATTCCTATTAGAATTAAAGGCCTGAAAAAACTGATGCACCTGCTAGCGCATGGCAGATGATTTATAAACACTCGGTGGCCATATACATAATGGTTATTGGTTACTTTTGAGGAAAGATAATTTCTATTGAAACTAGCTCTCTTAACTGACGGAATTGCGCCTTATGTAATGGGTGGAATGCAAACACATTCTGCCAATTTGGCTAAATACCTCACATTAGCTGGAATCGAAGTTTCACTCGTGCACTGTGTTCACCATGGTGAAAGCCCTCCGAGTTCAAAAGAAGTAAACGAAGTACTTTTTGGACCCCATGTTGATATTGAATTAAAAGAAGTGATCTGTTTAGAGTTTCCAAAAAACAGCAAGATTCCTGGGCACTATATAAGACGATCTTACACCTATTCTAAGATGGTGACCGCTGCCTTAGATTATTCCAAAATTGACTTTATCTACGCGAAAGGATTTACTGCATGGGACATCTTAAAAGGAAAAAAAAGCGGAGCCACATATCCTCCGGTAGGAGTAAAGTTTCATGGATATGAAATGTTTCAGATATTGCCCTCATTTAAGCAGAAAGCTGATGGAGTATTACTCCGACCTCCTACAAAATGGAATAATTTAAATGCTGACTATGTGTTTTCTTATGGAGGAAAGATTAGTAAGTTAATCATGGAATTAGGAGTCTCTGAAGAGAATATCCTAGAGTTCACCTCTGGAATAGACTCCTCCATAATTAAGAAGGAGAGAATGCCAGCTTATAAAGCACCCGTAAAATTTGTATTTGTAGGTAGGTCAGAAATAAGAAAAGGAGTAAAAGAAATAGAAGAATCAATTCAGCTCTTACTAGAAACCGGTGAAAATTTTGAAGTCCACTTTGTAGGTCCGATAGAACCCTTTATAAAACATGATGCTGTTATTTTTCATGGAAGTAAAAGCTCCTTAAATGAGATAACCTCTATAATGGATAAAATGGACGTCATCCTCTGCCCTAGCCACTCTGAGGGAATGCCGAATGTAATAATAGAGGGAATGGCTCGTGAACTAGCTGTCTTAACCACAAAAGTAGGCGCCATAGAAGTGATAGTTAATGAAGAAAATGGTGTTTTCTGTTTACCCGGAAATGTACACAGCCTGCATAAGGCCATGCTCCAATTCATTCTCATGGATGAAGGATCTCTGAAAAACCTAAAAATAAAAAGTAAAAAAATAGTTGCTGAAAAATTAGCTTGGGAGAAAGTAGCAGAGAGTTTAAGTAAAAAACTAATTACCATTAAGCCTTGAGTTCTAAATCTGCAAATAGCATCTACTTCCCCAGTCTAAATGCACTGCGCTTTATGGCTGCTATTTTAGTGGTTATCACACATATAGAGCTAATCAAGCATCACCTAAAATACGGCCGTCATTTTTGGTCGTTTTATCAGGGTTCAGGATGGGAGACCCCTATAGGTTCAGTAATAAACAACAAAGCCCACTGGATTTCTCCATTTATAGCTGCCGCCGGTCCTCTTGGCGTGGTTTTTTTCTTTGTACTGAGTGGGTTTCTAATCTCCTACTTACTGCTCGCAGAAAAGGAAAAAACAGGAAGCATAAGTCTTAAATCGTTCTACATGAGAAGAATTTTAAGAATTTGGCCGTTGTATTTTCTTATTCTATTGCTTGGTTTTTTCATACTACCCAACTTCGGATTTTTTTATATTCCATTTCAATCAGAAAGCCTTTCAAATCACTTTTGGCCTAATTTACTGCTGTATATTTTCCTAGTTCCCAATCTAGCTCAGGCAATGTATTTACCCGTTCCACACATTGGACAATCTTGGTCCATTGGTGTCGAAGAACAATTCTATATTCTTTGGCCTCTTCTATTTAAACTCAGGAAGAATATCCTCAACACGATGATTTATGCCTTTCTGTTCTTCGTCTTAATTAAGGTTCTCTTTCTTTCTGTGGATTTAGACATTCTCTCTAACTCTACTGAAGAAGCCGTGAAACAGTTTCTAGCCGCTACTAAGGTGGAGTGCATGGCACTGGGAGCTTTAGCTGCCTATGCACTATTCAAAAGGAAGACTAAAATTCTTAAGCTCATTTATTCTGATTTAGTCTTTTTCAGCGGGCTTATCTCGATTCCTATGCTCATCTATTTTACACCTGCTTTTGTTCAGGATGCTCAGCACCTTATTATGTCTATTTCCTTCATGATCATTATACTAAATCTCTCTACAAATAAAAAATACTCTCGATTTCTGGAGAAAAAAGTTTTTTCATTCTTAGGCAAAATTTCTTATGGAATATACATGTACCATTTCGTAATCTGTACCGTGGTCATTAAAAGTTTTCTAATTTTAAACATCCCATACAACTCATGGAGCCAAGCGCTAATTTATTTGTTGGTCATTAGTCTCACTGTATTAATTTCATGGCTATCTTATGACTACTTGGAGAAAGGGTTTCTCAGGTTAAAAACTACATATCAAAAAGTTAAAAGCACGAGCTAATAAAAGCTTTACCGGTATGACTAAACTTCAAAAACCAATATTATCTGAACGAGTAATTAACTTTCTACTCGTGATTTCTATATTCTTTAATTCTTATGTAATAACAAAATCTCCCGCGGAAATATATTTTAGCTATATCCCTATAGCTCTCCTACTTCCAGTTTTTCTTATGAAGTATGGTGTATCTAGAATCATTTTTAAAATCTTTTTACCCCTGTTCTTTATGGGAGTAATTTACATTCAGCTGGGAGAGAATACATGGGGCCAATTTCTTAAGATAAGTATCGGATTTTTTACCTCTGTTCTCTTCTTTCAGCTCATTATAGAGCACTATAAATTTAACTTAGAAAGGCTTTTTAAAATTTACATGTATGCGTGTTATATATTTGCTATCATAGGAGTAGTGCAGCTTATAGCGTTCCATCTCGGAATAGTCCCTCTGTATAGATTTAACTGGATACTAAATAAATGGGCCCTCTCTCGAGGCGGTTTAGGACTTAGAATAAATAGTATTTTTTCGGAGCCCTCTTATGTAGCAGCCAGTGTAGCTCCAGCTATGTTTGTATCGTTGTACAACATCACTAATAACTCTTCACTATTCCTAACTAAGAAAAAAAGCATCGTAATAGTTCTACTGTACTTCTTGTCATTTTCATCTCTTGGAATACTCGCTTTCGTTGTAGCCTTAATTTTTCTACTTGTTAGAAGGGGATTTATAACCGCAGCTGTTTTTGTCGGGCCAGTGACGGTATTAGTTTTTTTCATAGCGTATCAAACTATTGGTGAGTTTAAAGAAAGAGTAGATGGAACTGTCGAGATTTTTTCTAGTCAAAATATTTATAGTTATGACATTCACGGTTCAAGTTTTGTCCTCTATAATAATTATCACGTGGCCACTACCAATTTCTTAAAAAATCCTCTATTCGGATCTGGCTTAGGCTCTCACGTCATAGCCTTTGATAAATATTCACTTACCAATCAGATTGGAGTAGTAGACATTGAGTTTAATTCTGCAGACGCCAATTCTATGTTTTTAAGACTCCTCTCAGAGACAGGGATTTTTGGAGTAGGATTTTTTATGTTCTTTCTAATTAAAAATTACACTCCCAGAAAAAGAGCCCTAAATGAAGAATATTGGCTCATCTCAGTAGGCTGCTTTATTATCATTATTGTGCATCTAGTTAGACAAGGTCACTACTTTTATAATGGGTTTCCTTTTTTCATGTGGTTATACTATTACACCTCGAAGATTTCTAAAGAAAAACTGAACTTAGCGAATGAACAATAAAAAGCCAATCGTCTTTCTCTATTCAGAATTAGCAGAATATCTATTAGCCTGTATAGCTGTATTAGCTGCTAAACATCCAAATATTCATATCATAAAGTGGCCCACTACGAGCGAAGCTCCTTTTAAGTTCCGCAAACTAGAAGGTGTAATCACATACAACCGGGAAGATTATACCCCCTCTCGGTTAATAGGGTTATTAGAAAAAATAGAGCCAGCCCTAATTATCAGCTCTGGATGGATGGATAAAGGATACATAGACTGCTGTAAGCATTTTTATGGGCGTTGCAATACAGTTTTAACATTAGACAATCACTGGCAAGGTGATCTCAAGCAAATAATAAAAACTAAGATAGCTAAGTATTACTTCAAGAAAATATTCTCGGCCGGATGGATACCCGGAAAACCACAAATAGAATTCATCCAAAAGCTCGGGTTTAAGAACTATAAATCTGGATTATACTGCGCTGATTTGAATTTATTTGAGCCATCCCCCGCGAAGAAAGTTAATAGAAAATTATTGTTTGTAGGAAGGTATATAGAATTCAAAGGAGTCCATGAACTTTGGGATGCTTTTGTTAAATTAAAATCTAATCATCACTCCAAATGGGAACTTCACTGTGCAGGAAACGGAGATTTATGGGAGAACAGAACCCTACATGAGAGTATCATTCATCATGGGTTTCTGCAACCCGCTGAACTTGCCAAATTAGCACATGAGTGCGATGCCTTGGTTTTGCCGAGCTACAAAGAGCCCTGGGGAGTTGTCGTTCATGAAATGGCTGCATCTGGATTAGTTCTCTTGTGTTCAGATAAAATAGGCGCCGCTACGTCATTTTTAGAAGAGGGTAAAAATGGCTTTACCTTTGAACATAAGAATTCAGCATCTCTCTGTCAAGTCTTCACTAAATTCACAGAATTGGAAGATTCAGAAATACTCAAAATGGGGAATCACAGTCTTAAAATGGCGCAAAAAATCACTCCTGAAAAATGGGCGCAAACAGCACTAGAATTGATCGATTAAATAATCCGCTATTCTGATTGTCTTTTTTACCTTTACAGTGTAACACATGTGCGGAATAAACGGAATATTTGGATTAGAATCTATTGAGAACCCAAAAGGTGTCATACAATCCATGAATGCTAAACTAGCCCATAGAGGACCAGATCATGACGGCATATATACCGATCCCTATGTAGCTTTAGGCCACAGAAGATTAAGCATCATAGATACTTCAGATGCTTCTAACCAACCCTACTATTCGACTGATGGAAACCTCGTTTTCATTTTCAACGGAGAAGTTTATAATTTTGAAGAGCTTAGAGAAGAAATTGGAAGCGACTATAACTTTTCCACTTCATCAGATACTGAAGTTGTTCTGGCTGCTTACGGCAAATGGGGCCTCGATTTTTTATCCAAACTTAACGGGATGTTTAGTTTGGCTATTTGGGATAAAACCAAAAAACAGCTGATCATCGCTCGAGATAGATTAGGAATAAAACCACTTTACTATTCAGAAACAGACGACTCTTTCATTTTTAGTAGTGAATTAAGATCTCTACTCGAATCTGGCCTAATTAAAAAAAAACTAGATAGAAATAACCTGGTTGAATACTTGAGGTACCAAACTGTTCATTCTCCTAGAACGCTCATAGAAAATGTTCATTCCATTCCGGCAGGTCATTATTTAGTACTAAATGACAATGAGAGAATTCTGAATAAATATTGGGAAATTTCAGAACCTAAAAGTTTCGGGAATCTGAAAGATGAAACTCAAGTAAAAACGAAAATAAAGTCTCTTCTTAAGTCTAGTGTGAATTACAGAATGAAATCTGACGTACCTTACGGTGCATTTCTTAGTGGAGGAATTGATAGCTCTGCTATAGTTGGACTTATGTCTGAAGACAATGACATGCCAGTTTCTACATTCTCTGTTGTTTTCAACGAAAGAGAGTTCTCTGAAGCGCCTTATGCAGAAATAATCGCCAAAAAATTTAAAACCAATCACCACGAAATTCTCTTAACTGCAGATGACTTCTTAAAGGAAATTCCAAATGCACTTAAATCAATGGATTTCCCCAGTGGAGACGGACCTAATACTTACTTGGTTTCTAAAGTCACTAAAGCCTCTGGTATTACCATGGCCTTATCTGGCTTAGGTGGAGATGAACTTTTTGCTGGATATCCTATTTTCAAAAGGAGTATGCAACTCAGTCAAAATATGTGGCTTAAAAGTTTTGCTGGTGTTTTTAGAAATGCCGCTGGAAGCATGTTAAAGGCTCTTAAACCAAGTGTAGCTAGTTATAAAATGGCCGATGTTTTAGGACAAGAATACATCGACTTGCCCCACTCCTATTCTGTGAACCGAAAAGTACTTTTTGACAAAGAAATAAATTCCTTGTTAACTTATTCTGAAAAGATGGTTAACCCTTTGCTATCGCACTGCAAAGCGCTAGATATTTCAGCAGATAAGAATGCCTTAGAAGTTATTAGTAAGGTTTCTATTATGGAAATCACCACATATATGCAAAACACCTTGCTTCGTGATTCTGATCAAATGAGTATGGCTCATGCACTAGAAGTAAGAGTGCCATTCTTAGACCACAGACTAGTTGAATACGCTTTATTGCTAGATGATAAAATGAAGTATCCACTCACTCCCAAACGCTTACTGGTCGAGTCATTGGGAGACCTGCTTCCGGATGAAATAGTCAATCGTCCAAAAATGGGCTTCACATTTCCATGGGAAAGTTGGATAAAAGGAGAATTAAAAGAGTATTGCGAGGCACATTTAATCAATTTAGGAAAAAGAGATAGTTTTAATTCGCAAGGCGTTTCTTCCATATGGAATCGCTTTTTGACGGGGGACAATCTGATTAGCTGGTCTCGGGTATGGCATTTAATAGTTTTAGAAAATTGGCTTGAAGCAAATGGAATCGATTCATAAGAAAAAGATTTTAATATTCATAGATTGGTATCGCCCAGCATACTTAGCAGGCGGACCTATTCAGTCCGTTTTTAATATGGTTAATGCGTTAGAAAAGGATTACTTTTTTTATATATGCACGTCTAATTCTGATATTGGCAGCGGAAATGAACTGGAAGGTATAACTCCCAACAAATGGCTGAAAAGTTCCTCTAATTCTGAAGTAATATATCTATCTGCAGAAAACAGAACTAAAAAAACTTTCCTCTCTATTTTAAAGAATAAAGAATTCGAGAGCATCTATTTTAACAGTCTATTTTCATTTAAATTCAGTCTTTTACCATTATTCCTGGCTAAAAAACTAAACATTGGATCAAAGCTGATTTTAGCTCCAAGAGGAATGTTAGGTTCAGGTTCTTTGAAATTGAAAAAAACGAAAAAGAAAAGCTTTCTTTTTGTAGCTAAAAAAATAAGATTATTCAAGGGTATTACATGGCATGTTTCTTCTGAACTAGAAAAAAAAGAAGTTATCTCCGCTTTCGGAAATACAGTTAGCATTCACATTGCTCAAAATCTTCCTAGTCAATCCGAAAATGGACATGTAAAAAGAGAAAAACGAAAAAACGAACTTGACCTGTTCTATTTTTCTCGAATTTCTGAAGTGAAAAACTTAAAACATTCATTGAGCATTTTAGACAATGATTTTCAAGGTGAAATCACCTATAACATCTATGGCCCTGTAGAAGATCAGGAGTACTGGGAGCAGTGTAAGCCTATAATCTCTCGTCTACCTAAGAATATTACTATTACTCATCATGGGAGCATCAACCCAAAAGATGTACAATCAACTTTAAATAGGCATCACTTTCTTTTCTTAACTACACAAAATGAAAACTTTGGTCACTCAATAGTAGAGTCATTTCTTTCTTCAAAACCCGTAATTATTTCTGACAGAACTCCCTGGTTAAATCTAGAAGAAAAGGAAATCGGCTGGGATATCTCTATAACAGATCTAAAAAAATTTAGGAACTCTATTAAACAATGCCTTGAAATGTCTCAAGAAGAATATGACCGATGGAGCGAAAATGCTTTTATCTTTGGAAATTCCACTTCGAAGAATAAGGAAGCTCTAGAATACACACGCTTTTTATTCT
Organism: Flavobacteriales bacterium UBA1958; assembly: GCA_002336675.1. Taxonomy (GTDB): domain Bacteria; phylum Bacteroidota; class Bacteroidia; order Flavobacteriales_D; family Sanyastnellaceae; genus ASP10-05a. Next base: position 29,681 of record DDEI01000043.1, read on the forward strand.
CGAACAATATTTAATATAACTATGAATAAAGAAGTTGACTTATCTACTTTTGAGAATAAAGATTTTGATTCTGGAAGTGCGTTCAAAAGGATAATTTGGTACTATGTAAACGTCCTTATTTTCAAGTCTAGTCTTATCCCGTTATATGGTCTAAAAAGAAGCTTACTCAGGATGTTCGGCGCCAAAATTAGTGCCAACGTAGTAATTAAGCCAAGTGTTAATATTAAGTATCCATGGAAATTGACCATTGGAGCTAATTCGTGGATTGGAGAGAATGTATGGATAGACAATCTTGAACTAGTTACTATTGGTGAAAATTGCTGCATTTCCCAAGGAGCAGTTTTACTCTGTGGGAATCATGATTTTTCAACTTCAACTTTTGATTTAATAGCTAAACCAATCGTTCTAGAAAATGGAGTTTGGATTGGTGCTAAATCAATAGTATCTGGAGGTGTAACTTGTTTCTCTCATAGCATTCTATCTATCCAATCTGCGGCCAGCAGAGATCTGAAGGCGTTTTGCATTTATAGAGGTAATCCTGCAGTAGAAATTAAAGAAAGAAAAATCCAGTGAAAGTATCGATAATTACTATTTGCTATAATAGCCAGGAAACTCTTGAAGATACTATTAAATCTGTTCTAGCACAGAACTATAATGATATTGAGTATATCATTATTGATGGAGCTTCAAAAGATAACACTCCGAAAATAATAGAAAAGTATAAGAGCTCTATTTCTCACGTCACATCCGAACCGGACAAAGGCATTTACGACGCGATGAATAAAGGAGTTGAAAAAGCCACTGGTGACCTTGTTGGTATTCTAAACTCTGATGACTTTTACGCCAATAATTCTGTGATTTCTAACATAGTCGTTGCTATCAATAAGAACAATTCTGATTCTATTTACGCTAACCTAGTTTATGTAGATAGGTTAAACCCGGAGAAAACAATAAGAACATGGAGGTCTGGTGAATACAAACACAACCTATTTCTAAAAGGATGGATGCCACCTCATCCGACATTCTTTGTTAAAAAATGGGTTTATGAGAAATACGGGAAATACAATACCTCATTAAAGTCTGCAGCAGATTACGAATTCATGTTGAGAGTACTCCACAAGCAAGGAATCTCTACTTCCTATTTTTCTGAAACAATAACAAAAATGAGAACTGGAGGAGAAAGCAATATAAGTCTGAAGAATAGGCTCCGAGCTAACAGAGAGGACAGAAAGGCCTGGAAATTAAATGGCCTCAAACCGAACTTATTCACGCTAATCAGAAAACCTCTGAGTAAGATGAAACAATTCTTTTAAACTATTTGACAAAAAAAAGCCAACTAAAACAGCTGGCTCTTATAATTTTAATCAATCTCTTCTTAGAACTTAGCCCTCGATCTTCTCGACCCTCTTCTCTGGGTCAACCAAGAGTACTTCGCCTTGTAGAAACTACTTGTCCCTCTTATAGCATAACTCCCTGTTACAGCCATTGTCAAATATGAATCATTATTCGTAGGGTCTCCTCTTTTATTTCTTGACTCTTCTCCTGTCCACTGATGATTCTCTATATATCCTGGAACTTCCCCAATTTCGTTTATAATGTTTGGATTGCTCTGCTGAGCTAAAGCTGCTCCGTATCTAGTTTCAATTTCAGCTATATCTCCATATTGACCGCTTACGTCATCTAAATAGTCCGTGAATGTTGTTCTCCAATTCACCTCCCAACCTAATCTAAACTGCTTATTGAATGTGAAATACATTCCTACTCCGACCGGCACAGATAGACCAATTTTCTCATATTCCGACTCTTGATTTTCAGTCCTAAAAGGTCTCAAATCGTACCAATCGCTTTTATAACTAGCCACCAGAATATTTCCATCATCATCTACTGACTCAAAAATTTGGCCTTGAGGATTATGATAAAATCCTGCCAGTCCTGCAAATACGAAAAAACGGTAATCTGGATCATAATATCCTTTGCCTCCCACATCATTATCGTAGAAAACAGTTAATTCAGCTCTACCTCCTAATTCAACTATTCTGTTTCTAAAATTTGAATTTCGCGCTCTACGGTCATTATTAGATGAATTAGCATCAAACCCCCAAATACTTATATAATCAGCATTGGCAGCTATTGCCCATCTTTTATTCATTTTTCTTCTAGCAAACACTGAATAATTCATTCGCGTGTCATCTAAATGCATATCCCAGATAAAATCTCTTCTAGTCTTCTCCTGACCTCCAATATCTCCAAGATAATTAGACCCACCTGCTTTTATTCCGATATCCCATTTATACTGGGCATCTGCAGAAATTACGGATAAAATGAGAGTGGCTAAAAGTAAAATTCTATTCATCATCTTTATTTATGTTACTAATAGAGTCAGATCGTAACATACAAATATCCTTAAATACAGTCAACTAAACAAGTTTACTCTACGTTAATTTCCGCTATAAGGTTATATACTCCCCTTTTAAAACAACACTTTTCATGATTTCACCGTCTTAGTTAGGTAAGAGTAAAAGATGTAATATCTTTGCTACGCTTAAATAAGAACAAGAAATATGCAGATTATCGCACAAATAATGAGGGTAAGTATACTGTTTTTCAGTATTATTCCGCTTACACTAAAAGGGCAAATAGCATCTGAAATAGAATGTATAGCAGTAAATGTGGACGGCTCAGTCACTATTTCTTGGGAACAATATATAGATGTAGACGGTGATTTCACTGGCTATCAGATCAACAGAAAGTTACCAGCTGACGCAGCTTTTGTCAGCACAGGCCCTTTAATAACCGGCATAGCCTCAATATCAATCACAGATAATGCCCCTGGAGTAGATGCTAACAATCAACAGTACTGTTATCAGGTTTGGGTTAATAGAGGCGGATCGGCTATCCTTGAATCTAACTCGCTTTGTACAATAAACCTTTCAGGCACATCAGATACAACACTTGGCTCAGTAGATTTAATGTGGACGGACCCCCTGCCGCCCGGGTCCTTTTTACCACCAGGAACTATTTATGAGGTTTATTATGAATTCCCAGCAGGGAATTGGATTCTTGATGGTTTTTTCGACTATGAAATCGGTTTAAATAGCTATGACCACGAGGTAAAAGTCTGCGATGATTTGGTGAACTTTAGAGTTAATTTAAAAAAGCCTACCGCGCCTTGCTCATCATCATCAAATATAACCGCACTCCAAGTAGAGGATCAATCAGACCCAGGAATCCCTCTTGTAACAACCGTAACAGTGGACTCGCTAACCGGGTTTGCTCAATTAGAATGGCTTCAACCTACCGCTACTGATCTAACTGGATATATAATATATCAATGTATTGGCAATTCTCAAATCGAATTAGAGACCATATCAAACCCTTCCGCTATTAGTTTTTTAGATGTCACTTCCTCCCCGGGAACCTCCCCTGAAAACTATTTGGTCTCGTCCTTTGACAACTGTCCAACACCTAATTTGAGCCCAACAGTACTCCCAGGTGCTGCTGCAATCTGTCCTAATGATCAATCCTCTATTTATTTAGATTATCAATGGGTAGTTTGTCAAGATTTTGTAGACCTGTCTTGGACATTACCCCCATGGGGAGAAGACGGATTAGCCTACATTGAAGTATATAGAAGAACCAATAACGGAGTAGATGAGCTCTTAGAATCTATAACTGCCGCTGAGTATGAGTTCAGAGATGAGTCAATCTCACCAAATCTAACCTACTCCTACTTTATTAAAGCATACAGCAGTGACCCAAGCGTTCAAGGATCCACTGCCCTATCAAACATTCAAACCTTAGAAGTTATCGCTCCTCCGCTTCCTACAGAATTTTCATTAGTATCTGCCTCAATTACCTCTGCGACTGAAATAGAAATAAAACTTAGTACGAATCCTACTACCACTCCTTTTAAATATGCACTGCTGCGCAAAGCCGAGAACGAGTCTTTTTATAGAGATATCGATTTCGAAATAACTCAAACTTTAACTAACCTCACCTTCTCTGATACTGATGTGGAGCCTGAAATTTACAGTTACGAATACGTAATAGCATTAATAAATGAGTGCTCCGATACATCGGCTATTTCTAATATTGGCAAAACCATTTTATTGTCTGGATTAGCCAATCCAGACAATCTAGTAAATACTATTTCTTGGTCGGGATATGAGGGCTGGACAACTGGCATAGACTCATACGAAATATACAGAACCATCGATGGAGGGGTTCCACAGTTTTTAGCCTCGAATCAGGCCAATATAAAATTTTTTGAAGATAATGTGGGAGAATTTCTGACGACTAAAGGTGAATTTTGTTACCAGATAAAAGCCATCGAAAACGCCAATCCTATCTCTAATGCTAATTCTTCATCTAATGAAGTTTGTGTTACTCAAACCCCTAAGATTTGGATTCCGAATGCCTTTTCTATTAATGGCATTAACGATGAATTCAAACCTGTTATTTCATTTGCTGATTTCACGACCTATAGAATGATTATTTATAGTCGCTGGGGGCAACAAATATTCGAATCGCGAGATATAGACTTAGGGTGGGATGGAACTAAAAACGGCAACCTCATTCCAGAAGCGAATTTCATGTATTATATAGAGATTCAAGATGGTTCAGGTAAGCTTTATGAAGAAAGAGGTTCATTAACCATGCTGATATTCAACGCGAATTAAACGGCTTTATACAACAGTTAATTAGTATATTTGCTCGAATTTATTTTTTAACGGTAAATTCAAAAAATCATGTCTTTTAACTCTAAAAGAGTCATTAAAGAGGGTCTAACTTATGATGACGTTCTTCTCGTTCCAGCTTATTCTGAAATTCTTCCTAGAGAAGTAACTCTAAAAGCTAAATTTTCCAGAAACATAGAATTAAATACCCCCGTAGTTTCTGCTGCTATGGACACCGTTACCGAAAGCCGCATGGCCATTGCTATGGCTAGACAAGGTGGTATAGGTGTTATTCATAAAAACATGAGTATAGAGCAGCAAGCAAAAGAGGTGAAAAAAGTAAAAAGGAGTGAAAACGGAATGATTCAGGACCCTGTAACTCTTCAATTACAAGGTTCAACAGTAGCAGACGCTCTAAGATTAATGGCAGAAAATAGAATAGGTGGTATTCCTGTCATAGACATAACTGGTCATTTAGTGGGAATAGTTACCAATAGAGATTTAAGATTTGAAAAGGAGTTCGGTAAGCCAATTAGGAATGTCATGACTACTGAAAATATTATAAAGGCATCCTCTGGAATTACACTTAAAGAAGCAGAACTAATACTTCAAAAGCATAAAATAGAGAAGTTGCCTGTTACAAACGAAAATAATAAACTAATAGGGCTAGTTACTTATAAGGATATTGTAAAACTAAAACAGTATCCAAATTCATGTAAAGACAAGTTTGGGAGACTTAGAGTAGCCGCCGCGATAGGCGTGACTGTTGACGCACAAGAAAGAGCCACTGCTCTAATAAAGGCGGGGGCAGATGCCATAATCATTGACACAGCTCATGGCCACTCAAAGGGAGTAATTGAATTACTGAAGAAATTAAAAAAGGCCACTCAAGAAGAGGTGGATATGGTAGTAGGAAATGTAGCTACTCCAGCTGCAGCTTTAGCACTAGTAGAAGCAGGTGCTGATGCGGTAAAAGTAGGAATCGGCCCTGGCTCTATATGTACAACAAGAGTAATAGCTGGAGTAGGAGTACCTCAGTTCTCAGCTGTGCTGGGAGTTTCTGAGGTTTTAGATGGGACAGGAATACCCGTTATAGCCGATGGGGGACTAAGGTACACTGGTGATATTGTAAAAGCATTAGCTGGAGGAGGAAATACAGTAATGGTAGGCTCTATGCTTGCTGGAGTAGAAGAGTCCCCTGGTGAAACTATAATATTTGAAGGAAGAAAATTCAAATCTTATCGAGGAATGGGATCTGTGGAAGCCATGCAGAAGGGTTCTAAGGATAGGTATTTTCAAGATGCAGAAGATGATATAAAAAAACTAGTTCCAGAAGGGATTTCTGGAAGAGTTCCTTATAAAGGAGGTGTTGGAGAAGTAATGCACCAAATTATTGGTGGATTGAGAGCAGGAATGGGGTATTGTGGTGCGGGAACACTCGAGAAGTTAAAAGAAGCCGAATTCGTTAGAATTACTAGTGCAGGCGTTAAAGAAAGTCACCCACACGATATTACTATCACCAGAGAGGCCCCTAATTATAGTATAAAATAAATGTTTAATAAGATTTGTAATTTTGCGCTAGTAAAACAAGTAATTAACTACCAATGAAAAGATTTTTCTTCACTTGCATATTCTCGATTTTTATAGGGATTATCGGACACACTCAAAACGACACTGAAGCTGTCATAATGACCTTAGAAAACGAAAATATAACACTCGGTGATTTTGAATACATTTTCAGAAAAAACAACAACGAGGAAATAACCACTCAAGCCGCCTTAGACGAATATATTCAACTTTTCGTCAATTACAAACTTAAAGTTAAGGCTGCTAAAGATGCTAAACTCGACACGAACAAAGCTTTCATAGCCGAACTCAAAGGATACAGAAAACAATTAGCCAGACCCTACCTCACAGACAGCGATTTATTAGACCAGCTTACTAAGCAGGCTTATGACCGAAAACAAACCGAAGTCAAAGCCAAACATATCCTTGTACAAGTTGTTCTAGACGCTGAGCCAGCAGACACCTTAATCGCATGGAATAAAATAAATACGTTAAGAGATAGAGTCACAAGTGGAGGAGAAGATTTCGAAACTGTAGCTAAAGGTTCTGAAGGATCAGAAGATCCTTCAGTAAAAGATAACGGGGGGGATTTAGGTTTTTTCTCCGCGTTTCAAATGGTATATCCTTTTGAAGAGGCAGCCTACAATACTGAACCAGGAAACATTTCTCAAATCTTAAGGACTCGCTACGGATATCATATATTAAAAGTAGAGGAAACAAGACCAGCTAGAGGACAAGTATTAGTGGCCCATATAATGACAAAGGCCGGAAATCAATCTCATGAAGCAACCAAAAAAAGAGCAGAAGAAAAAATAAATGAGATTTACCAGAAATATGTTAATGGCGAAGAATTTGGTGAACTTTCTAGAAAATACTCTGAAGATGCGACTACGTCGAAACAAGGAGGCAAACTTCCCTGGTTTGGAACGAGGAAAATGGTTAAATCATTTGAGGATGTAGCCTTCAACCTAAAAGATTCTGGCAGTGTTTCTTTGCCATTTCAAACAGAATATGGCTGGCATATCATTCAAAAACTAGACGAAAAAGTTATCGGAGATTTTGATCAATTAAAAGCTGAAATCAAAACTAAAGTAAGTAAAGATTCAAGAGCTGAAAAAACAAAAAAGTCGTTTCTCAATAAATTAAAAAAAGAATATGCTATATGTACTAAAGAAAAATCTTTAAAACATATCTATCAAAGTGCAGATTCTTCCTTCTTCACTAAAAATTGGGAGATGAGAAAGCCAAATAAATTAAAGAAAAAAGTTCTTACTATAGAAGACAAAAAATTCACATTAGCTGACTTTAACACGTACATGAATAAAACGAAAAGAAGAGCTAATACTGATGTGGCAGAAACATTCATTAAAAGCACTTATTCTGACTGGGTAGATGACGAATTATTAGCTCATGAAGATTCCAAGTTAGAAATAAAACATAAGCCTTTCAGACAGCTAATGCAGGAATACAGGGATGGAATTTTATTATTCGAGCTAACAGATGAACTCGTCTGGTCTAAAGCCATTAAGGACACTACTGGACTAGAAAAGTTCTACCAAAGCAATAAAGCGAATTATACTTGGCCTGATCGATTTAATGTTACAGCTTACAGTACGAACTCTGCGGCTATATCGACAAAAATAATTAGGCTTTTATCCAACCAATTAGAGAAAGATTCTATTCTCGCTATCATAAACGACTCTTCCGAATTAAACGCTAATTATGAACGCGGAATATTCTCTGTTGATGAAAAAGCTTATCTCGAAAACATAGACGCTAACGAAGATGAGATTACAGTAGTGGAATCTGAAGGGAAATTCTATGTAATCAAATTGATTCAATTTATTCCATCGAAGGAGAAAGAACTTAAAGAAGCCAAGGGTATAATTACCTCTGACTTTCAGGGCCATCTAGAAAAGCGATGGATAGACGAACTGCGTTCAACGTATAATTACACAGTGCATAAAGATGTGTTATACTCCATAGCAAATGACTAAACTGGTAATCGGTTTATTCTTTATTTCTTTCTTTCTTTTTTCTTGTGAGAATAACATGGGAAATGATGACCTACTCGTTCAAGTTTTTGATGCCGTCTTGACTAAAAACGAACTGGCAGAGCAACTAAATGAAGACTTAACCAAAGAGGATAGTACTAGACTAGCGCAGGGGATTATAGAGACTTGGGTGAAAAATAAGATGTTAGTCGCACAGGCAGAACGAAACCTCACTGACAGCTTAAAAGACTTCACTAAAGAGCTCGAACAAGAGAAAAACAGCCTTCTGATTTATGCGTATCAAAACGAGTTTATTAAACAAAATCTCGACACCACCATTAGTAAATCAGAAATCCTTGAGTATTATAATTCAAATAAAAATAGTTTTATTTTAAGTGACTATATTCTTCGATATAACTTCCTTAAAATAGCCTCTTCGGCAGAAAATATAGACAAGTATAAAATCAAGAAACTACTCTCCTCTCCTTTAACGGAAATTAATCATTTAAAAATCTTTAGCAGTGAAATTGGGGCTACCTTTCATTTTTCTTCTGACAGCACGAAATGGTGGTATCTAAGGGAGTTTCTAGATGTAGTTCCTGTGGAAGTCTATAACAACGAATCTTTCTTAAAAAACCAAAAATTCATTGATTTTGAATCCGAAAATTTCAGATATTTCGTTTACATATCTGAATACAAGTTAAAAGATGAGCCCGCTCCTTTAAACGTTGTCAAGGAAAAGATAGAAACATTGATTTTAAACAGGAGAAAACAAAGTGCACTAAAAAAATTAAAAAATGATCTTTACCAGAAAGCGGTAAGAGAAAACAAGATTAAATATTTCGAATGACTAGACAACTCATATACATTTTCCTTTTAACCTTCACGACTATTTCAGTTGAAGCTCAGATTTCAAAGGATAAAATAATAGACGAGATAATAGCAGTAGTAGGAGATGAAATAGTACTGAAATCAGACTTAGAAGGGAGAAAGATTGAAATGAAAAATGAAGGCTTCCAGATAGATCCTGACGCTGAATGTGCTGTAATAGAGGAGCTGCTATATCAAAAACTTCTAATTAATCAAGCTAAGATAGACAGCTTAGAAGTTACTGATGATGAAGTCGAAAGTCAACTAGAGAGAAGGTTAGAATATTACATCTCTCAATTTCCGAGCGAAAAAGATTTCGAGAAATTTTATGGAAAGACAGCTTCCCAATTAAAAGAAGATTTTCGCCCAGATGTAAAAGACCAAATTCTAACTCAAAAAATGCAGGGAGATATCACCCAAAACGTAAGAGTAACGCCCAATGAAGTTGTAGAATACTTTAATTCAATTCCTAAGGACTCTCTTCCTCTTATAGAATCAGAAGTTCAGTACTCACAAATCGTCATTAATCCTGAAGTTCAAAAAGATCAAGAGAAATTAATAAAGGAACAGCTTCTAGGATACAAAAAAGAGCTTGAGAAAAACCCATACAAATTCGGTATCTATGCTACGCTCTATTCCGAAGATCCTGGATCAGCCAATAGCCAAAATCAAGGATGTTATAAAAAAGTGGAAAGAGGCACCATGGTACCTGAATTTGAAGAAGCTGTACTCAACCTTCAGCCCTCCGAAATATCTGAACCCTTTAAGACTGATTTTGGATGGCATATAGCAAGATTAGAAGAGAAATCGGGGAAGTATTATACCGTTTGTCATATACTAAATACTGTTGAAATCCTTGAAATTGATAATCAGAAAGCGAAACTAGAACTAGATACAATAAGAACACTAATACAAAAAGACAGTCTCTCTTTCTCTAGTGCCGCTGGTCTGTTCAGTAAAGACAAAGACACCAAGAATGCTGCGGGTAAAGTAGTAAACCCGAGCAATGGCGGAACTAAACACGAACTCAGCAAAGTAGACCCTAGAATAACGCTTGTTCTAAACAGATTAAGTCCAGGTGAAATCAGCGAACCCATACCATTTGAAGGTCAAGCAGGACAGCGAGACTACAGAATATTTTTATTAAACTCTCGATCAGACGCTCATGTAGCTAACATGAAGGATGATTACAGACTACTAAAACAAATAGCAGAATCTGAACTTCAAAACAAATCCTTAGAAAAATGGATTTCAAAGAAACTTGACACCACTTACAAGCGTTTAAATGAAGATTATCTAGAATGTGATTATCGTTATAATTGGGTTCAAAATTAATGGCTAATTTTGGCTATAACTAGTAAATAATATTCAGTGAATTTCAGTTCAGATAAAGAAGCCTTAGAGGCTTTAAGAAGTAAATACGAAGAGCTTACGAGCGAGATAGGAAAAGTAATTGTAGGACAAGAAGAAACTATTAAAAACGTACTTATTAGTATCTTTAGTAATGGCCATTGCTTGCTAGTAGGTGTCCCAGGATTAGCGAAAACTCTTCTGGTTCAAACAATTGCTGATTCTTTAGGGCTAAAGTTCAATAGAATTCAGTTTACTCCAGACCTTATGCCTTCAGATATAATTGGTTCTGAGATTTTAGGAGAAAACAGAGAGTTTAAATTTGTAAAAGGACCACTTTTCTCTAATATCGTTTTAGCTGATGAGATCAACAGAACTCCGCCTAAAACTCAGTCAGCACTTCTAGAAGCTATGCAAGAAAGATCCGTAACTGCAGCCGGAACTAATTATAAGCTAGATAGTCCTTTCTTCGTATTGGCTACCCAAAACCCTATTGAACAAGAAGGAACTTACCCCTTACCCGAAGCTCAATTAGATCGGTTTATGTTTAACATCTGGGTGGACTACCCTTCATTTTCAGAAGAAGTCGATATTGTTAAAAGCACTACAGGAAATAAGTCAGTTCAATTAAAATCCATTCTAAATGGAGAAGAGATTACCTATTTCCAAAACCTTATAAGAAAAATACCTGTTAACGATAATGTTATCCAATACGCAGTTAGATTAGCATCTAAGACGAGGCCTTCTAATGAAAACGCACCAGAAATGACAAAAAACTTCCTTTCTTGGGGTGCTGGTCCTAGAGCTTCGCAATACCTGATCATAGGAGCAAAATGCCACGCTGTTCTAGCCGGGAAATTCTCACCAGATATTGAAGATGTTCAAGCAGTGGCCCTTCCTATTTTACGACATAGAATAGTAAGAAACTATAAGGCTGAAGCTGAAGGATACACGGTAGAGAAAATCGTTAAGTCTTTATTTTAAAAGAGAGTACTCTAACAATAGGAAGCTTCGCAATTTTGCTAAGCAAGCACTCAGTTTGCTCTTCAGACAGAAATAGCACATAGCCTATTAACATAATGGCTCCAAAATCGTACAGCCCCATCACTAAAGCTATATAGAGGTGAAATCCTAGACCTATTATCATTAAAAGTGTCTTTATCTTTTTAACCCATATCAGTAATGGGAATAAAATTAAATAGAACATAATTATATAATTCAAGGTTATAGCCAGCCAATTCATTGACTGAAGAATTGAGGCTGTCCAATCAGGAGTATATTGTGGTAGAAACGAAAGCAAACGAACCGCATCTCCACCATACCAATCCTCTGAATTCAGTTTAAAAACACCCGAAAAGAAATAAATAATTAGGAATTGGACCTTAACTCCAAGAAACGCTAATCTTGACAACAAAACTTTCCAACCCGTCTTTCTCATAGGAAATAAGAAAATGAGTAAAAAAGCCCAATTAAACGTCACATGAATCCCTGCGTTAAAGAGGAGATTAGTAGATGAAGCTATAATCAATAAACTTCCCCATGAGAGAAAACGGACGAGCATACCTCCAAGATTAATAAGAGCCATAAATGATGCGGCCATCATACAACAGTAAATAAGTACGTATCGCTCTGGAGAATAATTCAACATGTAAACTAAATTATCTCTAAGAGTAGGTGAGAATGGTGTTCTATACGTATACCCATCAACCCCTATAACCAAGTCCATAATAGGCAATAAAAATAGTCCGTTTATTAAAATCCACAAGTAAACCAAACGGCTAAAAAGAGCCTCTCCCTTATAATTTGCTCTGCTTCCAGAGCTTAGGCTAACCCAACAAGACAAAACATTATTGAACGCTCTCTGGACCATAATAATCTATTATTGTTTTCACTTTGGTATATCCTGCTTTGGGGGATAAGTCTCTCTCTAATATTAGTTCTATAGAATCAGGCTGAACAGAATGATTTTTTTGAGCGTTTCTCAAACACACAAAAGCTGCGCTGTAGTAAGAACGAGAGGCTTTTACCACCCTATAACTTTTAGTCTCATCAGAATTTACTGCCGTGCTTTTTCTAGTCTCTGCTGCTAAGTAATGGGCGCATCTCAGCGCAACTCTCTGCGCCAGCTGAGAACCTAAACCTTTCATCTCTTTATCTAAAGAAATTTGGTCATGCCACATTCCATCCGAGTAATATCTATAATAAAGTCTAGAACTTTCTCGTGGCATGGGAACAAATAACTGCCAATACTGCCCAAACTGAGGTTTCACATATCTATCTGCGACATAATAAATATCAGGCTGGCTCCAACCATAAGGTGCTACTGCCACACTAACCAACACAAAATGGCCTGCTAAGGCCGTTAACCCCAGAATAGAAATGAATTTCAGCATGTGTTTTCTTAACTTCAATCAAGTGTTAATCACTATAACTTTCAAAGGTAAAATTTCTACTCGTTATAAGTATTTTTGTTACAAAAATAAACCAATGATAGCTGCTAATAATAGTGCATTGCAAAGCTGGGTAGAAGTAAAACCTGAATCAGACTTTCCAATCCAAAATTTACCCTTTGGAATATTTAAAACCGAAAACTTAACACCAAGAGTAGGAGTGGCTATAGGTGAGTACATCATAGACCTCAAGTCATTGCATGTTCTAGGATATTTCAGTAACCTTTCTTTTACCCTAAGTGATTTTGATTCCGTGTATTTGAACCCTATTATCCAAAGAGGAAAAACGGCTACTAGAGAATTAAGAGAAAGATTAAGTGCTTTACTTCAAGATTCGAATAAAGAACTACAAGGAAAAGAACACCATGTTAATCAATGCCTGATTAAACAAAATAAAGCAAAGATGTTACTTCCTGTGGACATAAGAGATTACACAGATTTTTATTCAAGTATAGAGCATGCCACCAACGTAGGAACTATGTTTAGAGATCCTAATAACGCCCTTTTACCAAACTGGAAACATCTTCCTGTAGGATATCACGGGAGAGCTTCTTCTATCATTGTAAGTGGCCAGAACTTTCACAGACCCAAAGGACAACAGAAACCAAATGAGACTGAACCACCTGTCTTTGGTCCTTCTAAGCTCTTAGATTTTGAATTGGAAATGGCTTTTATCACCTACCCAGGGAAAGAACTTGGAGAGAGTATTAGCACAGACGAAGCAGATGATTTTATTTTCGGACTATGCTTATTCAATGATTGGTCAGCCAGAGATATTCAAAAATGGGAATATGTCCCTCTAGGTCCATTTTTGGCAAAGAGTTTCGCTTCTTCAATGTCTCCTTGGGTCGTTCCTCTCGATGCTTTTGAACCCTTTAGAATTGACGGGCCTAAACAAGATGTCGAGGTTTTACCCTATTTAAAATCTAATGGAGCTAAAAACATAGATATAAAGTTAGAAGTAGCCATTCAACCCGAAAACTCAAAAGAATCTGTAGTCTGTAATTCTAACTTCAAGTATATGTACTGGAATATGAACCAACAATTAGCGCATCACACGGCAAATGGATGTAACATTAGCACCGGAGACATGTTAGCCAGTGGAACTATTAGTGGCCCAACTCCAGATTCTTACGGAAGTATGTTAGAGCTTTCATGGAGGGGCTCTAAGCCTTTAAAATTAAATGATGGCTCGGAAAGGAAGTTTATAAACGACCTTGACACAGTAATCATGAGAGGACATGCTACTAATGGCAGCACTAGAATCGGGTTTGGTGAAGTAAAGAGCAAAGTATTACCGGCTAAATAGATGGAAAATAATACAGAGTTAGAAGAGGAGAAAAAAGAAATCTTAAGAAGATACAGAGGTCTGCTCAGAAGTGCCAGTAAGTCTATTAGCACTTCAGATAAAAAAACCATTCGTAAAGCGTTCGATATTGCCTTAGAAGCACATAGCGATATGCGAAGAAAGTCTGGTGAACCTTATATCTATCACCCTCTAGCTGTGGCAAGAATCGTAGCAGACGAGATGGGGTTAGACACTGTATCCATAGCATGTGCTCTTCTTCATGATACAGTTGAAGACACTTATATCACCTTAGAAGATATCGAAAATGTTTTCGATACTAAAACCAAGGATATCATAGATGGCTTAACTAAAATCAGTGGAGTTTTTGACCATTCGACATCTGCTCAAGCAGAGAATTTCAGAAAAATGCTTCTGACTTTATCAGATGACATAAGGGTAATTCTAATAAAATTAGCCGACAGGCTGCACAACATGAGAACCTTAGGAAGCATGCCTAAGGAGAAACAATTAAAGATAGCCTCTGAAACTTCCTTTATGTACGCACCGCTAGCACATAGATTAGGTCTCTACAAAGTAAAAACTGAACTGGAGGATTTAAGTTTAAAATATCAAGATCCTGAAGTTTATCAGACCATCGCAGGAAAGTTAAAATCTACCAAAGCTGCTAGAACCAGATTTGTAAATCAGTTCATTCAGCCCCTAAAAGATGAGCTCGACAAACAAGGTTTTAAAGTAGAAATAAAAGGAAGGCCCAAATCGATTTTCAGTATCTATAATAAAATTCAAACAAAGCACGTAACATTCGAAGAGATCTATGATGTGTTTGCTATTAGAATAACAATAGATGAAGATGAACTACACAAAGAAAAAGCAGAGATATGGAGGGCTTACTCCGTAGTAACCGACTTTTATCAACCTAATCCCGACCGACTAAGAGATTGGGTTTCTATGCCTAAGGCTAACGGATATGAATCTCTGCATACTACGGTAATGAGCAGCAAAGGTCAATGGGTAGAAGTTCAGATTAGAACAAAGAGAATGGATGAAGTAGCAGAAAAAGGATTTGCTGCTCACTGGAAATACAAAGAAAATACAAGCGCCAATAACAAGCTAGATATATGGCTAGCGCAAGTTCGAGAAATACTTGAAAATGAATCCGAAAACTCGCTCGAATTTATAGACAACTTTAAGCTCAATTTATACAGCGAGGAAATATTTGTGTTTACGCCTGATGGAGATTTAAAAACACTCCCAAAAGGAGCCACAGCACTTGATTTTGCATTTCACATTCACACCCAAGTAGGGTCTCGATGCATGGGAGCCAAAGTAAATTCGAAACTGGTTCCCTTAAGCCATAGATTAATAAGTGGTGATCAAATAGAAATCATTACCTCTAAAAACCAAAGCCCGAAGGAAGACTGGCTAAACTATGCGAATACAGCCAGAGCAAAGCAGAAGATCAAATCCTCACTAAAAGAAGAAAAAAAGAAAAGAGCGGCTGATGGGAAAGAGATTCTTCGGAGAAAATTCAAATCGCTAGATGTTGAATTTTTAAGTGTAAACATAGCTGCCCTCGAAGAGCACTTTCATCAAGATTCAATCACGGACCTATATTACAATATAGCCAAAGGAAGCATCAACCTTAAAAAATTAAAAGGGCATACCGTGGAAGAAGGAAGGCTCATATTTAAAAAAGAACCTATCAAAAGGGTCAAGTCTCCGAGACCAGATAAAGCCGCACCAGATAGACACTCTATACCAGGAAAAAAAGATGTTCTGCTCATAGGAGATGAGCAGCAGAAGTTAGATTACGAGCTAGCAGTATGCTGCGACCCCGTATCTGGAGATGACGTATTTGGATTTGTAACCTCTAGCGGGACTATCAAAATCCACAGAAGCAACTGTAAAAACGCAGTAGAATTACTCTCTAACTATAATTATAGAGTGATGAAAGCCATTTGGTCTAGCAAGGAAAAGAAAAAATTCTCTTCTAGATTAAAATTCACAGGAATAGATGATGTCGGACTGGTTCATAATGTAACTAAAACTATTTCTGAAGATTTAAACGTAAATATGAAGTCCATAAGTTTCGATTCTCATGACGGAATTTTCGATGGATTAGTAAAAGTAGAAATTCATAATCTATATCACTTAAGTAAACTTATGAAGCGCTTAAAAGAGGTAACTGGCGTACTTACGGTTAATAGAATGAAAGAAGAAGAGTAATAATCTAACTTTGTCTAAAATTAAATTATGGTATCAGAAGAAATTCAGGAAAAAGCGAAGAACATTTTCTCTATTTACTTAGATAAAAATGGGCACAGGAAAACACCTGAAAGATTCGCTATTCTCGAGGAACTTTACAGCAATAATGAACATTTAGACATAGAAGCTCTCTATATGAAAATGAAGGAGAAAAAGTACCGTGTTTCCAGAGCTACACTCTACAATACGATGGAATTACTCCTAGCCTGTAGTCTAGTTAGAAAACACCAATTCGGAAAAAATCAAGCCCAATTCGAACGCGCTCTAGGGAACAAACAGCATGACCATATTATACTAACAGACTCCGGAGAAGTTCTTGAGTTTTGTGATCCTAGGATTCAAAACATCAAACAAACTCTCGAAGAAATATTTAATGTAGAGATAATGCATCACTCGCTTAATTTCTACGGAAAGAAAAAATCCTAACAAATGGTGATAAGTTCATCATTAAAAACTGGCGAAAAAACGAGGTAGACCCTAAGTTTGTACGCTTGTTTTTAAACTTAATTGCGTTGCAACGCTTAAAAATATGCAGATCTAAATAAACAAATAACATGAAAGTAGATGTTTTATTAGGCCTCCAATGGGGAGACGAAGGAAAAGG
>DDEI01000043.1:47087-68168 GCA_002336675.1 Flavobacteriales bacterium UBA1958
GAAGGAAAAGGAAAAATTGTAGACGTATTAACACCTAAATATGACGTTATAGCGCGTTTTCAGGGTGGACCTAACGCTGGACACACCCTCATATTTGATGGGATTAAGCACGTTCTGCATACTATTCCTAGTGGGATTTTTCATGAAGGAAAAGAAAATATCATAGGAAACGGAGTAGTAATAGACCCTATTATTTTCAAGAAAGAAATTACTGCTCTAGAGGCATTAAATTGTCCTGTTTCTGAAAGATTAAAAATCAGTCGGAAAGCACATTTAATTCTTCCGACTCACAGAATATTAGACGCCGCTTCAGAACACGCTAAAGGAAAAGCGAAGATTGGGAGTACTCTTAAAGGAATAGGACCTACTTACATGGATAAAACTGGAAGAAACGGCCTTAGAGTAGGCGACATATTTAAGGATGGTTTCAAAGAAAAATATGATGCACTGGTAGACAAGCACGTCAGACTTTTAAATCAATATGACAACTTCACTTATGATGTTCAAGAGAATGAGGCGGAATGGTTTGAAAGCCTAGAGACATTGAAAAAACTCCCTGTCATAGACAGTGAAAACTATATCAATGCTTTACTCAAACAAGGAAAATCAATCTTAGCCGAAGGCGCGCAAGGGTCTCTACTGGATATTGATTTTGGTTCTTACCCGTTCGTTACCTCAAGTAATACAACGGCTGCAGGAGCTTGTACCGGCTTAGGAATAGCCCCTAATAAAATCGGAAGAGTTTATGGGATTTTCAAAGCTTACGCCACTCGAGTGGGAAGCGGACCATTCCCTACTGAGTTATTTGATGAAACAGGTGATAAGCTTAGAAAAATTGGTCAAGAATTTGGAGCTACTACTGGCAGACCAAGAAGATGCGGATGGATTGATATTCCAGCATTAAAATATGCCATTACGGTAAATGGTGTTACTGAACTTCATATGACCAAGGCTGATGTATTAAGCACGTTTAAAGAAGTGAAAGTTTGCACAGCTTATCAGCATGGAGACCAGATGATAAATGAACTTCCTTTTGACTTAACAGATCAGATGACTCCTGAGTATAAGTGTCTAAAAGGATGGTCTGAAGATTTAACTCAGATATCATCAACTGACGAGTTTCCGCTAGAGCTCAGGGACTATATTACTTATTTAGAAGATGTACTCGAAACACCTATCAGTATTGTGTCTGTTGGTCCAGATAGAAGCCAAACTATTCTAAGAGACGAAATTTTGGCATGATTATGCCGTTAATTCGAAAGTGAAACTACTTATATCCATATTTATTATTCTGACTCCATTTATTATGGTGGGTCAAAACCAAGTTGAAGTATTACAAGGGAATACCTGGGAATATGATGATGCCATAGCTCAAGGAGCTCAACGGCTTATTGGACTTGTAGTATTAGCTTTTGATGATGTAACGCTCTCATGCGATAGTGCTTATGTATACGAAAACAACAACTTCACTGCTTTTCATAACATCCATATAAACCAAGGTGACAGTATACATGTCTATGGTGACCAAATAGATTACACCTATCTGACCGAGTCGGCTATCCTTAGAGACAATGTTCTTTTTAAAGACAAGGACATGACGCTTAAGACGGATTACCTGAACTATGACCTAAACACCTGCATAGGATCATACAGCAGCGGAGGTAATATAACAAGTACAGAAAATAACAATACACTAACTAGTTCTAGCGGAAGCTATGCTTCAGATATTGAAATGTTCTACTTCAGAGAAAATGTAATTCTTTCTAATCCCGATTACATAGTAAAGTCAGATACACTGCATTATAACAACACCTCTGAAATTTCTTATTTCTTTGGGCCAACAACTATTCTAGGTGAAGACTCTGAAATCTACTGTGAAAATGGATGGTACAACACTCAGAGTGAAATTTGTCAATTTTCTAAAAACGCCTCTATTACCTCTGAAACCACCTTGCTCAAAGGTGACAGTATTTATTATGATGGCTCCAATAAATACGGTGAAGCTTTTAAAAACGTAATGATATCTGATTCAGTAGATAAATTTATTATTACTGGAGAGTATGGTTTTCATGATCAATTAAATGACTCATCCTTCGTAGTTGGAAGAGCCGTTTACACCCAAGACTTCGAGAAAGACTCGCTATTTCTGCATGCAGACACATTACTAGCAGTAAACGACTCCATAGGCCAGAACATTATTCGAGCTTTTAACAGAGTTACGTTTTACAAAACTGACATCCAAGGAAAAGCAGATTCCTTAGTCTGGTTAAATAATGATAGCATAATTCAGATGTTTCACGAACCCATCGTCTGGAGTGAATCCAATCAGGTGGCCGCTGATACCATTTCGATAAAAATGAAAGGCGGAAACGTTCATCAATTACTCGCCAAAAAAAACGCCTTCATCAGCAGCGATAAAGGAGCAGGGAAATTCGATCAAATTAAAGGAAGAGAATTGGTAGGCCATTTCAAGAAAAATGAACTCTACAAGCTCGACATGCTAGGAAATGGTCAAGCTGTCTACTACCCTATCCAAGAGAAAAATGGACTAAGTTCTATATCAAGTGTAAATAAAATAGACTGCAGTGATATCGTTATATTCATGAAAGACAGCTACATCGAAAGAATTAAATTCCTTACTAAACCCAAGGGAGCTATGATGCCTATAACTCAAGCAGTAATTAGTGATGAAAAACTAAAAAATTTCAAGTGGCATATAGAAAAGAGACCTAAAGACCAGCACAGTATTTTTCCCGAAGATTAAGCCTTAAACAAAGGACGACAAGTCATCATCTCATTTACACTTTTCTTTACCTCAGATATAACTGAAGTATTTTCGTGATTTGTAATCACTTTGTCTATCAGCTGAGCCACCATTTCCATATCCTCTTCCACAGCTCCTCTGGTCGTAATGGCAGGTGTTCCTAATCTCATTCCACTAGTAACAAATGGAGATTTGTCATCGAAAGGAACCATGTTTTTATTCACTGTAATATCAGCAGCCACTAACGCTTTTTCTGCCTCCTTTCCTGTTATGTTCTTAGACCTTAAGTCTATAAGCATAGAATGATTGCTCGTACCTCCAGATATAATTTTATACCCTAAATCAACTAATGAATCAGCTAAAATAGACGCGTTACTCATCACCTGCTTACTGTATAGTCTGAAAGACGGTTGTAATGCCTCATGAAACGCTACAGCCTTAGCAGCTATGACATGCTCCAAAGGTCCCCCTTGCATGCCTGGAAAAACTCCAGAATCCAACAGACTAGACATTCTCCTCACCACTCCCTTCATTGTAGTTTTACCATAAGGATTTTCAAAATCCTTTCCAATCATTATCAAACCGCCTCTTGGACCTCTTAACGTCTTATGAGTGGTAGTGGTCACTATATGGCAGTATGGCATAGGATCATTTAATAAACCTGCTGCTATTAATCCTGATGGATGAGAAACATCAGCCAATAAGACAGCGCCTACTTCATCAGCAATACTCCTGAATCTGGCATAATCCCAATCTCTACTATAAGCAGATGCCCCACAAATAATCAACTTCGGAAGAACTTCTTTAGCCTTAATTTCCACTTTATCCATGTCCACTATACCCGTCTCCTCATCCACCCCATAGAAATGCGGGTTATATAGCTTACCGCTATAATTTACAGAAGACCCATGTGTTAAATGCCCGCCATGACTTAAATCAAAGCCTAAAATAGAATCTCCAGGGTTTAGGCACGCTAGCATAACTGAAGCATTTGCATTGGCTCCTGAATGTGGCTGAACATTAGCCCACTCCGCTCCGAAAAGCTCCTTTATTCTGTCTATTGCTAACTGTTCAACCTGATCTACTATCTCACATCCTCCATAATATCGTTTACCAGGAAGACCTTCAGCATACTTATTGGTAAGCTCTGAGCCCATTGCTCTCATCACTTGTTCAGACACGAAATTCTCACTCGCTATGAGCTCTACTCCCTCTATCTGCCTTTGTTTTTCCCGTGAGATTAAATCGAAGATTCGTGAATCTGAAAATGTCATTTGTTAGCTAATTTAAGTTGTAAAAATAGGAGATTTAGCATTGCAATAAATCTCAGTATAAAATATAATGCTCAATATTTTTAAAAGTTTAATTCATTCTTGAAAACTCATTCACTTGAATGCGTTCTTCACATTTGTTGTACCTAATTTTGTACCTACATGAAAATAAAATACATCTTATTGTTTTTTCCATTAGCACTCCTAATGGCCAAGTGTCAAGAAAAGAAGTCCATGACCGAAAAAAACACCCCCGAATACACGAATAAACTTATAAATGAAAGCAGCCCTTACCTGCTTCAGCATGCGCATAATCCCGTAGAATGGCACCCTTGGGGTGATGAAGCTTTTGAGAAAGCAGAAAAAGAAAATAAACTAGTTCTTATCAGCATAGGGTACAGTGCATGTCATTGGTGCCACGTCATGGAACATGAGAGTTTTGAAGATTCACTCACCGCTGAAATGATGAATAAAAACTTCATAAACATTAAAGTAGACCGTGAAGAACGACCAGATGTAGATCAAGTATACATGAATGCAGTTCAGCTTATGACTGGAAGCGGAGGTTGGCCACTCAATTGTTTTGCCCTTCCAGATGGAAGACCCTTATATGGTGGGACTTACTTCCCCAAAGATAAATGGCAACAAACCCTTACTTCGCTAAAAGGATTAAAAGAAAACGATCCTATCAAACTAGAAGAGTATGCAAAAAACTTAACCGCAGGAATTCAACAATCCGAACTCATAATTAGAAATGAAGACCCATTAGAAACGAAAGTAGAATTCTTAGCACAGAGAGTAAATGAGTGGTCAAAATACTGGGATAGAAAAAAAGGAGGGCCAAACAGAGCCCCAAAATTTCCGCTTCCAAATAATTATCAGTTCCTTCTAGAGTACTCATCCCTATCGGGAGACCAAGAATCCATGGACTTCGTATCTACAACACTAGACCAAATGGCCAGAGGAGGCATCTATGATCAGATTGGAGGAGGATTTGCTCGATACAGCACAGATGAACTATGGAAAGCTCCGCACTTCGAAAAAATGCTCTATGACAATGCACAGCTCGTATCGCTCTACGCTGAAGCATATACCGCCACGCAAAACCCGAGATATAAAAAAATAGTTCAAGAAACCTTAGCGTTTATAAAAAGAGAACTCACCAACAAAAGCGGAGGTTTTTACAGCGCATTAGACGCAGACTCGGAAGGAGAGGAAGGGAAATTCTACGTATGGAAAAAAGAGGAGCTGAAGGAAGTTCTTACGGCTGATGAGTTTGAACTCGCTAAAGAATTCTATAACGTTAATAACAAAGGTCTCTGGGAACATGGAAACTACATTCTTTTAATGGACGAAAACTCAGACGACATGTTGTCTGAAGACATTACTCTTGCAAATAAATTAGAACTCGTAAAATCTAAACTACTCGCTCATAGAGAAAGGAGAATAAGACCAGGGTTAGATGATAAAATATTAACCTCCTGGAATATGCTAATGATAGAAGCCTATTTAGATGCGTACATAGCACTTGGGGATGAACAGTATTTACAGGTCGCCGAGCAGCAAATGAAGTTCATATTCACTAATTTAATCACCAAAGACAAAGGATTATTCCACCTTCATAAAGATGGAAAAAGCAGTATAAATGCCTATTTAGAGGATTATGCATTTAGCATAAGCGCCCTTTTAAAAATGTACGAATCTACTTTCGATGAAAGCTACATCTATCAAGCTGAAACTTTAATGAACTATAGTCTAAAACATTTTCTAGATGAAGAATCTGGCATGTTTTGGTTTAAATCCAACAAAGACAAACAACTCATCGCTAAAAAACAGGAGAATTCAGACAATGTAATCCCTGCCAGTAATTCAGTCATGGCTCATAATTTATTCTTACTCTCTAAACTCACCTACAACCAAGAATTCGAAAAAACCGGGAAACAAATGCTCTCCAATATATTACCCCATATAGAATATGGACAATCTTACAGCAACTGGTTAAGACTTTATCTCTATGAAACATATCCTTTCTATGAGATAGCAGCCACAGGGAAAAACTTTAGAAAACTAACAACAGTTCTAAGAAAAACCTATATCCCAAACAAACTAATCTTAGGTGCAGAAAATAAATCTGACTTACCCCTACTAGAAAATAAGTTTTTAGAAGAAGAAACAATCTTTGTTTGTCAAAACAAAGCATGTCAGCTTCCAGTTAACACCGTTGCGGATGCAATCAAACAAATCAACTAATGAAGTTATCTCTAGTACTCATTTTATGCATTAGTTGTCTAAGTATGTCGGGGCAAGTTATTTTACCCAACATCTCATGGAACGGTGTTCTAGAGTATTCATTCCAAAAGGATTTTATAGCCCAAAAGAAAATAAAAAGAATAGATGCTGAACTTTCGAGTAAAAAGCCAAATCAAACGATTCAACCGTCCAACGATAAAAAATACTTGCAATTCGACTCGACAGGATTCCAAACTGAATATTACAATAGAAAAAAACTAGTTAACCTAGAACTCACCACCCATAATCTTAGCCAATACAAAAAGGGAAAAATCGAGACAAGCACACAAAAAGACGAAGTAGGTTACTTCAGAAAGCATTACACTTATTGCAAAGATACAACCTACATACACACCTACAGAAGTGAAAACTATCACCCAGACATAACTAACAAAACGATAGATAGCACACTTATAAATACAACAATTCTTCTGTATTCAAACGACAGAAAAAAGGTTATCAATAAAAATGGTATTCATATTAAAAGCGAGTATGCAGAAAATAACGCCTTCGATTTATTACTAAAAGAGACGCTTGAGTATAAACTGTCAAAAAAGAAAGCAGTAAAATCTTACATCTATAATGAATCAGGCCTAGCTTCAGAAGTTTGGATAAAAGTCAATGGAACTGAAAAACGATTCAGTTATTTTTATGATGAGCATGACGTAATTCAAAAAATAGAAACCTGGCAAGATGAATCCTGTATCAAAAAATTAGAATTCATCTATAATTCCAAAGGCTGGATCGATTCGACAATACTTCAGAACACAAAAAACAACCACATAAAAATCACAAAATTCACTTACATCTTATATTCATGAGTCATTTAAGAATCGGTTTATACTCCGTGCTAGTTTCTCTTTTTTTCTGCGTTGCAACGCCAACAGAGGCTACTGCGCAGAACAAACGAAAAAAGAATAGAAAAACAGAGATGATAAATGACGGAGCTAAGGCTAAATCAAACAAAGAAGAAAAAAGAGCCGCTTATAACAGCGGGAGAGACAAGCACGAGAGCATACAAGACAAAAAAACTCGAAAAAGGATGAAGCAAACTAGAAACAAAAGCTTGATTAATGCCGGTAAAAAAAAGCTGCCTTTTTACAAAAGGTGGTTCAGACTAAAATAAAAATGGGGGTGAGACTTGTATAATAATTGATTTGTTTTGAACAACTTAACACTCAATTAAACCTCAGCTATTAGCGGAAGTTAAAGTCCAGTCTAACTCCAGTGTATTTTTAAGATTCCTAACTTTCAAACAAAAATAGAGCGGTAAGAAATCTTTGTGCCTTCCACGACCCCAAAAATTTCTATAAATTTCTATATTTACGCCCTCGAGCGAGAAAAATTTTACTCCAAACCTAAACCAAACCGAATAATGAGAAAGTATTACCTCAGTTTATTTGTCCTACTTGTAGCCTCCGGATTCACCTTTGCGCAGCAAGGAGGAGGAGCTGTCAAAGGAAAAGTTACAGATGCCGCTAATGGCGAAGGTGTTCCTTTCTGTAATGTCATCGTTTATTTGAACGGAAACCAAGTCAATGGTTCCACAACAGATTTTAATGGGAATTTCACCATTAAACCAATCGATGCCGGAACTTATAATGTTGAATTCTCTTTCGTCGGATACTCCATTACAAGAGTAAATGGATTTGTAGTAAAATCTAACAAGACTAATTTCCTAGACGCCAAGTTAACCGAGTCGGACGGGATAGATCTAGAAGAGGCCGTGGTAATTGATTATGCCGTTCCTCTGATAGATAAAGATGGAGGATCATCAGGCGGAACAGTAACTAGAGAGGATTTATCAAAAATGCCCGGCCGAAGTGCTGCTTCTATAGCCTCTACGGTAGCCGGTGTAAGTGGAGCTGGTACAGATGGGCTTTCTGTTAGAGGGTCTCGGTCATCTGGGACTTTCTACTACATAGATGGAATTAAGGTAAGAGGTTCTACTAATCTTCCAAAAGCAGCTCTAGAAGAAGTCTCTGTAATCACCGGTGGTGTTCCTGCAAATTATGGAGATGCTACGGGTGGTATTATTAGCATCACCACTAGAGGAGCTTCAGCCTTCTATTACGGAGGAATAGATATTCTTTCTTCAGGATTCAAAAAAGGACAAACTGCTAGTGGTTTAGATAAGTTTGGTTACAACCTATTAGAAGGATACCTCTCCGGTCCTATTTTATTTAAAAAGAATGCTGACGGGACTAAAGACAAACCCCTTCTTGGATTCTTCTTGTCTGGAAACTACAACAGCCAAGTAGATCCAAGACCAACTTTTGATGGCGTCCCTTTTCTGAAACAAGAAGCTAGAGAGACTCTTCTCAGCAACCCGCTTAGAGCAAACTACGGTCCAAACGGAAGACCAAGTGGAACACTTAACAACGCGGATTATTTAAGAGCTAACGATATAGAAACATTAGCCACTAGACAAAATGTAGGTTCCCAACAAGCTTCACTTACTGCCAAATTCGATGTTGCCACTACACCTACTGTAAGCTTATCTTTTGGTGGTTCGGGTTCATTTCTATCTAGGAACAACTTTTCTTATGATAATATGTTAATGAATTCCGATAACAATTCACTTCAGCAAAATATCGACTGGAGAGCATATGGAAAGTTTAGTCAACGTTTTGAAAACAGTAAAGAATCTTCGAGTAATGTAAGTAATATCTATTATTCATTGATGGTAGATTATTCTCAAAATACCGGTTTGGTTCAAGATGAAAAACACAAAGATGACTTCTTTAAGTACGGTCATGTTGGTGACTTCCAGATTGACAGAAGGAATTTTTATGAGCCTACAGCTGACAACCCTTACATTTGGCAGCAAACGGGTAATAACGAACAGGTAAATGTGACTTACTCACCAAGTGAATTTAATCCAAGTGCATCAGCCATTAATTCTCAATATTTTAATAGTCTTCCAGATGAAATATTAACAGATTTAGAACTCAATAATATTCTGAATAATTTTTCTCTGCCATCTAATTATAACTCTAGCATAAATAGCCCTTATGGTAGTTTAATATCAGCCCAAAATGGTGGAGCTATTCAGAATGGACAAGTAATAAACCAAACTTATGGCTTGTGGAATTACATAGGAACCCCTGCAAATACATTCCAAAAGTCCTTTCAGTCTCAAATTAGATTTACTGGATCAGGTTCAGCGGATGTAGGGAATCACGCTATCCAAATCGGTTTTGAGTACGAACAAAGAAAAGATGCCTTTTACGGGTTAGCTCCTGTTGGATTATGGAATCTAGCTAGGCTAAATGCTAATAGTCATGTTACTGAAATAAACACTGAGGATATATCAAGTATAGATAATGTTGGTTCTATTTCTTACATAACTTACAATACATTAGTGGGCGAAAATCAATCATCGCTCAGTAGAAACTTACGGGAATCCTTAGGTCTATCTCAAGACGGGTCAGACTACATTAACATAGATGCACTCGATCCTGATGCATTTGACTTATCCTTCTTTTCACCTGACGAATTACTTAATGGGGGAAATAACCTGGTTTCTTATTATGGCTTTGATCATTTAGGAAATAGAATAAAAGGGACTAGACCATCTCTTGATGATTTCTTTAATGATCAAGAAGATGAAGATTTCACAAGATCAATCGGAGCTTATGAACCTATTTACATTTCTGGTTTCCTCATGGACAAGTTTGCTTTTGATGATATCATTTTCAATGTAGGTGTAAGAATAGATAGATTCGATGCTAACCAAAAAGTTTTAAAAGACCCTTATGTAGTTGGTCAAGCTATTACTTTAGGTGAAACTGATAACCAGATTGGAGGAAATGACATAGGAACGGTTCCAGGGAATATAGGTAATGACTACGTGGTTTATGTAGACAATCCAAACGAACCTACATCCGTAGTAGGTTATAGAGATGGAGATACATGGTACAATGCTACTGGAACAGTAGTAGATAATCCTGTTAATGCTCTGCAATCGTCTACTGGGTTTCCAGCACCCTATTTAGTTGGAAACGGAGCTGCTGAGTTAAATTCTGATGCCTTTAAAGATTATACACCTCAGGTAAATATTATGCCAAGGATTGCCTTTTCATTTCCTATCTCAGATGAAGCTCTTTTCTTTGCTCATTACGATGTATTGACACAAAGACCAACCTCAAGTAATATTTTCAACCCAACTGATTACTTTTTCATCGCAAATCAGAACGACTTAATCAATAACCCTGATTTAAAACCATCCAAAACTATCGACTACGAACTTGGTTTCCAACAGGTACTGTCAAAGACATCGTCGCTCAAAGTATCTGCATTTTATAGAGAACAGAGAGATGATATTCAAGTTAGAAATTTCACAGCTGCGTACCCTAGACAATACCGAGCGTTTGGTAACATAGATTTCGGAACTGTTAAGGGGTTAACTATGAACTATGACCTGAGAAGAACAGGAAATATCAGATTAAATGCTTCTTATACGCTTCAGTTTGCAGATGGAACAGGAAGTAATACTCAATCCACTCTCGCACTAATTAATCAAGGACTACCAAACTTAAGAACAACTAATCCTACAAGCAGAGATCAAAGACATCGATTCGTTTTAACTATGGATTATAGGTATGGTAGCAAGAAAGATTACAATGGTCCTATGGTATTCGGGAAACCCATACTGGCCGACTTTGGAATTAACCTAGTTGGAGACTTGGGTTCTGGCACGCCTTACACAGCTCAAGAATTAGCTACTCCTATCACAGGCGAACTAAGTCCTGCTACTAAAGGTTCTATAAATGGATCTAGATTACCATGGCTAGTAAACACCAGTTTCCAAGCCGATAAGAACTTCACTCTCAACTTAAATAAAAAAGAAGGGGAAGAGGCGAAAGCAGTGAACATAAATGTTTATTTACTTGTAAATAATCTACTTAATGTAAGAAACATTATAGGCGTTTATAGATTTACGGGCACTCCTGATGATGACGGATGGCTAGCTTCACCGACTGCAGAGCAGAATATTCAAAGTCAGAATGACTCTGAATCTTTTGTTGATTTATACAACTCATACACAAACGATTTCCGAAATATAGCTTCTCCAAGAACTATCAGATTAGGTGTTAATCTATCATTTTAAAATACAGTCAACATGAATATAAAGAAATTAATCGCGCTGTTAACGCTCATTTTATTCTTAAGCATTCAAGCAGATGCTATGCGTTATGAGTGGCGTGATAAAGACGACTCTAAGCAATCGGCTAATAAAGCTGCTGCATGTTCACCTGCTACTGAATTGGTATTAATGCAATATAACAATGTGCGTGCATTGATAGAGACTGGAGGAAGTATGTGGCAAGATCGATCTACTAGTAGAGCTTTTTATAGAATCCCCGCTGAAGGAAATGTATCCGTAATATATGCCGGTGCTCTTTGGCTGGGAGGATACAGCCCTGATCAGCAGCTAAAATTGGCAGCTGTTACTTTTAGAGCGGACGGAAATGATTTTTGGCCAGGCCCTTTGACTATAGATGGAGCTGCAGAAATTGAACCAGACGTTTGTGAGCAATATGATCGATTTTTTGTGACTGAAAGACAATGGTCGGAGCAGCATAGAGCTTGGTTTGACTGTCAAAATGACCCACTTTGTAATTCTTTAGTTGAATTCCCTAATGGGTATGTTGTACCTTCTGAATTTTATGAATATCCAGCTCATGGCAACACGAGCTTATCCCAAGATTATTACTTAGCTCCCTTTTATGATTATGACTTGGATGGCAACTATGACCCAGACGCAGGTGATTATCCATGGTATGATTTAACAGGTGATGTGGATTGTGCTAACAAGTCTAGAGAAGATACTATTCCCCTGTTTGGTGATCAAAACTACTGGTGGGTATTTAACGACAAAGGAAACATTCATACAGAAACTAATGGTGAATCCATAGGCATGGAAATTAGAGCTCAAGCTTTTGCTTTTGCTACTAATGATGAAATCAATAACATGACATTTTATAATTATGTTATGATCAACAGAGGTACTACCAGCCTAAATGATACCTATTTTGGACAATGGGTAGATGCAGATTTAGGTAATCCTCAAGATGATTATGTTGGTTGCGATGTTACCAGAGGTCTTGGTTATTGTTATAATGGTGATAATTTTGATGAAGGTACAGATGCCTCTACGGGTTATGGTGATAACCCACCGGCTGTAGGGGTTGATTTCTTTGAAGGACCTTACCAAGATTATGACGGAATAGACAACCCAGGACCAGAAACTACAAATAATCCACTGTCAGCAGAGGAAGCATTTGCAGGTAATGGAATTCCTTACAAAGGATTAGGAATAGGTTACGGCGATGATAATATTGATAATGAACGTTTCGGTATGAGAAAATTCCTTTACTACAATATAGGTGGAGGACAAAATGGAGATCCTGAAACAGCTTTAGAGCACTACAACTATCTTATTGGTATCTGGAGAAATGGTCTTCCTATGACATATGGTGGAGACGGATTCCAAACTGGGAATGACCCTAATCAACTTGCCGACTTTATGTTTGGAGATGACACCGATGTTGTAGGATTTGGAACTGATGGAGATATTAGAGAACCATGGACCGAAGTAACTGCTGATAATAACCCTGGAGATAGACGTTTTATTCAATCTGCTGGACCATTTTCATTAGCCCCTGGAGATTATAACAACATTACAGTGGGTGTCGTTTATGGAAGAGCGTTAAGCGGTAACCAATTCGAATCTGTAGAAGTTCTTAAGCAAGCTGATGATAAAGCGCAAGCCTTATTCGATAACTGTTTTGAAATTGTAGCTGGACCAGATGCTCCAGACGTTACTATACAAGAATTAGATGAAGAAATTATCCTTTACTTAACAAACAACAATAGTATTAGCACAAATTATTTAGAAGAATTTGGAGCTAACGGAGATGGATTTGACGCAAGTATTCCTGAATTTAATAGTGCTGGGGAATTCCTTGATGAAGAAGCCAGAACTTATAAGTTTCAAGGTTATCAAGTATATCAACTCGCAAATAACGAGGTTACAATTAATGAATTAAATGATTTAACAAGCGCTAGATTAATCAAAACGCTTGATATCCAGGATGGTATCGAATCGCTAGTGAATTGGACCTTTGATTCTGAAATTGGAGAAGTTGTTCCATCTTTGGAAGCGAGTGGCACCGACACTGGTATAGAGCATAGTCTTTCAATTGTTACAGATGCTTTTGCGACTGGAACTGGTGCATTAGTTAATTATAAAACATACTACTTCTTAGTGCTAGCCTATGGCTATAACAATTATGAAGACTACAATCCAAGTTTAGGAACCGGGCAAGCTACAGTCTACAAATCTTCCAGAAAAGCTGCTGCTTCTGCTGTTAGAGTGCAAAAAGCTATCCCCCACCCGACCGAGTCAGAAGCTAATGGAACTTCATTATCAGCAGGTTACGGTGATGGAATATCCCTAACACGAATAGAAGGTATGGGTAATTCAACTAATACCCTCGACTTCGCCTCATCTACAGAACAGCAAATAATGTCTGGAGCGCCTTGGAAAGTTCAGCAAACTACCTATGCGCCAGATGGAGGGCCTATATCTGTCAAAGTTATAGATCCACTCGCATTAAAGAATGCATCTTTTAGCCTTAAGTTAGCAGTAGAAAATGAGGATATTGATACAGCTAAGTGGGTTCTAACTGAATTAATCTCAGGAACAGAATACACCTCTACAAATACTATTGAAGTTTTAAATGAAGAGTTACTAATAGACTTCGGACTAAGTATCACTTGGACGCAATACTTTAACCCTTTCCCAGATGTAAATAATTTCAGAGAGCCATTAGAAGCTACTCTGGAATACGCTGATTCTAACTCTCCATGGCTATCAGGCATACCTGATGGTGAAGGATTCACAGAGCTTAACTGGATTAGATCTGGAATTTCCGTGCAAGACGGATTAGAACCAGATCCAGATCTAGTTCAATACGATGATTACATAGCAATAGATCCCGAAGAAGAATATGAAGGGCTTTTAAACGGTACAGTAGCTCCCTATACACTAACTTCGTACTCGGCTTTTGCAGAAGCTAACGGTGTTCTAATTAATGTCGCTCCAACCATTGAAAGCTTGAAGGGTAGTTCGCTGACTATTGGAAATAGAAATAACCTTACCGACATAAATAATGTCGATATCGTAATGACAAACGACAAGACATTATGGTCTAGATGTCCTGTATTAGAAATGCAATGGAATCCTGGATTAGTTCAAACCTCAGATGCTCTAGCATCCTACAACTCTGATGGTTCAAAAATGAGAACAAGGAGACATCCATCTGTAGATAAAAATGGGTTGTACTCAGGACAGACAGGGTTTAACTCTGCCGAAGGAACTCTAAATGGTCAACAACCGGAAGGCATGGGCTGGTTCCCGGGTTATGCTATCGATTTAGACACTGGAGAACGATTAAATATGGCTTTTGGCGAAGATAGCTGGTTAGGTTCTGAAAACGGTAGAGATATGATTTGGAATCCTACCTCAACTCTGTTTGATAATGGAGGATTGTTAGGAGGAGGACAACACTGGGTTTATATCTTCAAGAACACTATAAACTCTCAAACAGATGAAGATTTAATGCCAGGATATGATGCAGGTAATTTCCTTTATCAAAACCTAGTGCTAGACGATAATCTTAGAGATGTATACAGATCTTGTACTTGGGTCTATGGCCCTAGATTAAATCAAGGATTTGACCTACTCAGTGCTGAAGACGGCATTATTCCTAGTGATGCGAGGATAAGACTAAGAGTTGCTAAAGAGTATGGAAAATTCAGTCCTGCTGATGCGGATATTGATGACGATGCCGCACAAGAAGCTGCGCAGAATCACTTTAATCCTATGTATACCTTTGATACTAGCTCTATAGCGTCAAGATCTGAAGATGGCGCAACTTTAGAATCCGTATTAGATGATATTGGTATCGTCCCTAATCCATATTATGCTTACTCTGACTATGAGGAAACTAAACTGGATAATATAGTTAAAATCATTAATCTTCCTTATGACTGTGATATATCCATTTACAATTTATCTGGAACATTAATACGACAATATCAAAAAGCTGACCCCGTAACATTTCTTGATTGGGATTTAAAAAATCAAGTGAATATTCCGATAGCCAGTGGTATATATTTAATTCATATCAAAACTGATCAAGGTGACAGAATCATTAAATGGTTCGGAGTGATGAGACCAGTAGATTTAGACAACTTCTAATATAGAACATAACTACTATGAACAGAATTATTAAAATTTCGAGTATCCTAAGTCTAGCCGCTCTTCTGGCAATGCCTTTTAGCGCTGACGCAGGAAATAAGGATAGAGCAGGTTCAGCTGGAGCTTCTCAACTTCTCATTAATCCATGGGCCAGAAGTGGTGGATTGGCTAATAGTAATATGGCATCTATAAGAGGAGTTGAATCCATTTATTTGAATGTAGCTGGTTTAGCCTTTACAAATAGTACAGATATCGTCTTTACCAATTCTAATTATCTAGTAGGTACTGATATTGATATTAATTCATTTTCACTAGGTCAGCGTATAGGAGAAACATCTGTACTTTCTTTATCAGTTACTTCTATGAGTTTTGGAGATATCCCGATTACTACAGAAGCAATACCTGAGGGAGGAATAGGTAGCTTCTCACCCACATTTTCTAATCTAGCGTTAAGCTACGCTAAAGAATTCTCGAATAGTATTTACGGTGGTCTTACTCTTAGAGTAATCTCAGAGACTATTTCTAACGTAAAAGCTTCAGGTATAGCGTTTGATGCCGGAATTCAATACATCACTGGAGAGCGAGAACAAATCCAATTTGGTATAGCCCTAAAAAATGTAGGCCCTACAATGACCTATTCTGGCGATGGTCTCTCTGAAGCTGTAACAGTAATTTCTAACGGAACCTCTATCAACTTGAACCAAAAGTCAGCTGATTTAGAATTACCAAGTCTTATTAATATTGGATTTGGATATAACTTCTTATTAAATGATAAGATGGAACTTCAGACCTCTGGTCAGTTTACGAGTAATTCTTTTAGTAGAGATCAGATAGGATTAGGAGCTGCATTTGATTATAATAAATTATTTCAGCTCAGGGCAGGGTATCTATGGGAAGATAAAATCACCGATGATATCGAAAGAACAACTGCATTAACCGGACTAGCCGGTGGACTGAGCGTAAATGTTCCAATAGGTGAAAATGAGTCTAGAATAGGCTTTGACTATTCATACAGAACGACAGTTCGATTTGATGGTGTACACTCAATAGGTGTTCATATCGAATTATAGAATAAAAATTAAATATCTTTGTGTTAGAAATAAAAAAACCCCTCTGGGGTTTTCTTATTTCTAATTAAACATTATTTGGACCTCTTCAAATACATTACAATGAGTCAAATTACATATTATACCGAGAAAGGATACAACAGACTAAAAGACGAACTTCACAATCTTAAGTCAGACCAAAGACCTAAAGTAATTCAGTCAATTGCTGACGCTAGAGACAAAGGAGATTTATCTGAGAATGCAGAATATGATGCCGCCAAAGAAGCTCAAGGTCTTCTAGAAGCACGAATCAATAAGATGGAAAATCTTATGGCATGCGCACGAATAATAGATGAGTCTCAAATAGATAATTCTAAGGTTTTTATTCTCTCGAAGGTCAAAATAAAAAACACCGCTAACAATATGATAGTGGAGTATACATTGGTAGCGGAAAACGAAGCTAATCTTGCACTAAAGAAAATCTCTATCGATTCTCCTATCGGGAAAGGTCTAGTAGGTAAAGTGGTAGGAGATTTCGCAGAAGTTGAAGTCCCTGCTGGAAAAATCACTTTTGAGATTCTCGAAATCAACAGATCATGAGTTCTATTTTCTCTAAAATAATAGCTGGTGATATTCCTTGTCATAAAATAGATGAGAACGAGGAGTTTTTAGCCTTCTTAGATATTATGCCCTTGGCTAAAGGACACGTCCTGGTAATCCCTAAGATAGAAGTAGATTACATCTTCGATATTGAAGACGATGTTCTCTCTAGGATGATGGTTTTTGCCAAATCTGTAGCTAAAAAAGTGGGAAGTAAAATAGAGTGCAAAAGAATCGGTGTAGCTATAATTGGATTAGAAGTTCCACATGCACATATTCATTTAGTGCCTTTGCAAAGCGTATCTGATATTAACTTCGAAAAAGCTAAATTATCTCTCTCGTCTGAAGAGCTAGAATCTATAGCCAAGAAGATTAACAGTTAATCTAGTTCTGCCGCACTAATTATAGCTGTCCATATACTAAGCTTATTATTTTCATAGCGTGTCCAGACCGGTCTAATATGCCCTTCTGAAACCGATATATTATTATAATCTCCAAAGAATACTTTGGGACTTGGGGTAAAACTACTTTCACTAATCTTATAGTCCGTAAAACTTAAGCCTCCATCAGAAGACGCAGACAAATAAACGTTTGTAGCATTTCCTTCTGTGTCTCTACGGTCATAGTAAACCACATAAATAGAACCATCTGACTGGTCCACATCAAACCATGTAAAAAACTGATGCCTTTCTGAATCGTCTTGGTTCACCTTGGTAGATGTACTCCAGGATTCTCCGTGATCATCTGAATAAATCATCCAAATATCGGTATCGCTCTCGCCATTCCTTTGGTCTGACCAGTTCACATAGATTCTACCATGATAGGCTCCACCAGACAAGTCCACTTTTATAACTGGCATTCCATTACATCTATTAATGCCAGGAATCTCCTGAGCCCAGCCTCCAGAAATATTTCCTGCTAGAATATCATTATCCAACCAAGTCTCCCCTTCATCAAATGACCTATCGAAGTAAATGTTCTCATTAATTGCCCATGCTACATAAATCTCTCCGTTTGGCCCTACGGCTGGCACTGCTCCTTCGGTAGTTTCATCGCCATCTAAACAATCTCCCGCTATTTGAGAAATTCTAACAGGAGCTGAGAATTCCTTGGCGCATTTATCCGACTTCGCGAAGAGAATAACAGTACTATCTCCTTCTGCAGAGGAATCATATTTGTCAAACTGAGTCCAAGTGACATAAATATCGTGATTCTTAGGATTAGTAACTGCCCATTCTTTGTCCTGATCCTTAGATCCGTTTAGTCCTATCCCTGCACCGTCACTCCATTTTTTCATATTCTTAGAGCGCTGACAGACAATTCTATCTAACAAGCTTTCATCACTCCATCCTAAACCCGAAGGATTACTCAGGTGAAGGTAATAGAAATGACCCTTGGCATTAGCTACTAAGCATGGGTCTCCAAAAACACCCATACTTGATTCTAAATTTTCTATGCGCCATGTATATCCGCCATCATCAGATTTGTATACCTTATCTAATATGGCAGCTGCCATAATTTTATTTGGGTTTTTAGGATGTATGACTATTGAGGGCTCGCAAGGTGCATAGCCTATCCCATCGTCTATATCTATCTGTACATTTAGAAATTTCTCTCCCGACTGACCCCATGCTAGGGACGAACAGATTAAGAGAAGGAAAATTAAAATACTGCGCATATTCATTTCTTTAGATTGTCTTTAATCGATGTCAATGTAGCTGTAAGCTCCTTATGAATTTCTAAAAGCTCCTGTTCATCAAGTCCACTTATATCAACTGTATTATGGCTGTGAGCTTCTCCTGGCTCGTGATTACACTTGGGCTCATATCCTTTTAATTCAGGTATGATCTTATCTAAGTTCTCCAAGGCTAATTTCTGATCCAGTAGTAGTTCAAGTTCAGCACTCACTTTCTCTTTCCTCACAGAATCTAATGGAATCGCACTGGTAGTAGCCATTTCTATTCTGGATCTCACCTCAGCTTTAGCCGAGTTAAGTCCTTCCCACAGCTTCACATTCATTTCTACTACCTCCTTCATCACTGGGCTCTCCTCATGGTTATGTCCACAACTAGTGAATACCAATAGTAACGAGCTCATAAAAGCTAAAACTATAATTTTTTTCATTCTTTTTTTTTTGGTACAGGGTCATAGCCCCATGTTCCGCGAGGTCTGCACTTGGATACCCGAACTATACTTAGCCATAATCCTTTAAATGCTCCCCACTCTTTAAATGCCTCTACTGCATACTGACTGCACGTAGGCTCATGTCTGCAGTTAGCACCTAAAAAAGGACTGAGTACTGCCTGATAGATCCTTACTAAAAGTATAAATAATCTACTGAGCATACTTATAAAGTATCTAAAAGTATTAAAAGTGCCGCACCGAAACCTATTCCAGAGACCCCTATTTTCCAGTGAACCAATTTTATTCTTAAAAGACCCCTTAGAGATCGCTGTGTTGCCAGAATTAAAACCACCACCGCTATTTGTGCTACCTCCACCCCTAAGTTGAATCCTAATAGCTGACTGATGAAATTTTCTCCTGGATCTAACTTGATTCGAATCATACTGCCTATGGCCAATCCATGAATAGACCCGCAAGAGATAGTCAGCAGATAAATAAGTGTTTTCCCTTTCTCGATCAAGTCTTTTTGTCTTTCTGGCTTATACCAATTCACTATGGCTGTAATAAGTATAGTGAAAGGGATCATTATCTCTGCCCATGAGCGCACAGAGGGTGTATAACCTAGTGCAGAAAGGACAAATGTGAATGCATGCCCAATGGTAAATGCGGTGACTAACCAGAATATTCTCTTCAACATAGAATAATCATAACTAGCGCACAGCACCAGCAAAAACAAAATATGATCCACAGCATCTAGGCAAAAAATATGTGCCATTCCTTCAGAAAATGCTTGGAGGATTTGATTCATTTTTTAAGTGATTCGATCGTACTGATATACGTCAAATGAAAATTTATGCTTTTCATCAATGTCATTTGAAAAAAGCAATGTCTTCTTCCATTCAGCCTCATTCCATTTAGGAAAAAATGCATGCGCCCCTGGAAATTCTGCTTCTATATGAGTGATGTACATCCTATTTACCACCTTTGTTTCTAGAGCTAAGTTGTAAACCTGCCCACCTCCTATAACAAAGATTTCTTCATCCTCTTCTTCCCACGCTAGGTCTAATGCTACATTTAAATCATTGGTCACGTACACTCCTTCTTCCAGAGTACTTGGACTCCTAGAGAGAATGATGTTTCTCCTGTTTGGCAGTGGTCTCCATCTATCTGGAATGGAATCCCAATTTTTTCTGCCCATAATTACTGGATGACCTGAAGTAGTCTCCTTAAAAAACTTCATATCTCTGGGTAGAGACCACATTAAATCATTGTCTTTTCCTATCTCTAAATTTTTACCCGCGGCTACTATAATGGAAACTAAGCTCATTTTTTTGCGTTGTAACGCCAATATTTCTAAACTGCTACAGCAGCTTTAATGTGTGGATGTGGATCGTAATTCTCTAACGTGAAATCTTCAAATGTGAAATCCATCAGGTTCTTTACCTCTGGATTTAACTTCATCTGAGGCAGTGGTCTAGAATCTCTACTTAACTGCATATCTGCCTGCTCCATATGATTGCTGTAAATGTGTACATCACCAAATGTGTGCACAAAATCACCTACTTCATAGCCACATACCTGAGCTATCATCATCGTTAAAATGGCATAAGAGGCTATATTAAAGGGAACACCTAAAAATACATCAGCACTTCTCTGGTATAACTGACAACTCAGCTTTCCATCGGCCACATAAAACTGAAATAAACAGTGGCATGG
>DDEI01000026.1:0-6040 GCA_002336675.1 Flavobacteriales bacterium UBA1958
AGAGCGTTTCCTTGGTAAGGAAGAGGCCACGGGTTCAAATCCCGTCATTGGCTCATTATTTGAGAGTTAGAACTCTCAAGGTTTAACGAGATATTAAGTGCCGTTTATTACGGCTTTTGTTATATATAAATAAATAAGAAGTAAAATTCAAAAATTAAGGCTATGGCTAAAGAAACATATGACCGGTCTAAACCGCACGTGAACATCGGAACAATCGGTCACGTGGACCATGGTAAGACTACACTAACTGCTGCGATTACGAAAGTAATGGCAGACGCAGGATTCTCAGAGGCATCTGCATTTGATCAGATTGACAATGCACCTGAAGAGAAAGAAAGAGGTATCACAATTAACTCTTCTCACGTTGAATACGCTACGGCTACAAGACACTACGCTCACGTAGATTGTCCGGGTCACGCGGATTATGTAAAGAACATGGTTACTGGTGCTGCTCAGATGGATGGAGCTATCCTTGTGGTTGCTTCAACTGATGGTCCAATGCCTCAAACAAGAGAGCATATATTATTAGGACGTCAAGTTGGTATTCCTAGAATAGTTGTATTCATGAATAAAGTGGATATGGTTGATGATGAGGAATTACTTGAGTTAGTAGAAATGGAGATTAGAGAATTACTTTCGTTCTATGAGTATGATGGTGATAACGCACCTGTGATTCAAGGGTCTGCTTTAGGCGGATTGAATGGAGAGCAGAAATGGGTTGATTCTATCCTCGCTCTCATGGAAGCTGTAGATTCTTATATAGAACTTCCTCCAAGAGATATGGATAAGCCTTTCTTAATGCCTGTAGAGGATGTGTTCTCCATTACAGGTAGAGGAACGGTCGCTACTGGTAGAATAGAGACTGGAGTAATCAATACAGGTGATGCTGTAGATATCGTAGGATTGGGTGATGAGAAGCTCACTTCTACTGTAACAGGAGTTGAGATGTTTAGAAAAATACTTGACAGAGGTGAAGCTGGTGATAATACTGGTATCCTACTGAGAGGTATAGCTAAAGAAGATATTAGAAGAGGAATGGTATTAGCTGCTCCAAATTCTATTACTCCTCACACAAAGTTCAAGGCTGAGATTTATGTGTTGAAGAAAGAAGAGGGTGGAAGACACACACCTTTCCATAACAAATACAGACCTCAGTTCTATTTCAGAACTACTGATATGACTGGTGAAATTACTCTTGACGCAGGAAGAGAGATGGTAATGCCAGGAGACAACGTTTCTATAAATGTTGAGCTTATACAGAAAGTAGCGATGGATAAAGGATTAAGATTCGCAATAAGAGAAGGTGGCCGAACAGTAGGTGCAGGTCAGGTAACAGAAATAGTAGAGTAATATTACTCTTAATAATAGTTGAATGAAGGTGGTTTTGAATACTCAAATACCGCCTTCATTTTCACGTTTACAAACGGGCGTAGCTCAGCTGGTAGAGCAGTGGTCTCCAAAACCAAAGGTCGCGAGTTCGATTCTTGCCGCCCGTGCAAAACAAAATATTTACCTATGGCAAGTTTAGGAACATACATTAAGGAATCATATATTGAGTTAATCACTAAGGTTACTTGGCCAGTTTGGAAAACTCTACAACAGAGTTCTGTTTTAGTTTTTGTAGCGTCTTTAATTATTTCTCTAATTGTTTGGGCAATGGATTACGTATTCGGGATGAATGGAAAAGATGATTTATGGCAAGGAATCATAGGAATGATTTATAATCTTATATCATAGAAGCGATAATGGCAGATCTTAAATTTAAGTGGTACGTTGTAAGAGCGATTAGTGGTAAAGAAAAGAAGGTGAAAGAGGCTCTGGAAAGTGAGATTAGCGCTTTGGGGTTGAAGGATTATGTGCTACAAATTCTTATTCCTACTGAAAAGGTCTACCAAATCAGAAACGGTAAAAAGACAATTAAAGAAAAAAGTCTTTTTCCTGGGTATGTTTTGATGGAAGCAGCGCTCATAGGAGAGTTGCCTCATGTGGTAAAAAACATGAATAACGTAATTGGATTCTTAGGAGCTAAAAAGGGTGGAGATCCCATGCCATTAAGACAGTCTGAAGTTAACTCTATACTTGGAAAGGTTGATGAGATTGCTGAGGCTGATAACGAGATGAGTGTTCCTTTTATTGTTGGAGAACCAGTCAAAGTAATTGACGGTCCTTTCAATAATTTTAATGGAGTAATTGAAGAAATTAATCAAGAAAAGAGAAAACTGAAAGTGATGGTGAAAATTTTCGGGAGAAAAACACCTCTGGAGCTTGGTTACATGCAAGTAGAAAAGGAGAGTTAAATTAGAAATTTTAGTTCTTGGACTTTGACTAAAGCTTCCCCTAGTCCCAAGAACGCTTAATTATATATAGATTGAAATGGCGAAAGAAGTAGCAGGATTAATCAAGCTGCAAATTCGCGGAGGTGCTGCAAATCCATCCCCACCCGTAGGTCCTGCATTAGGAGCTAAAGGTGTGAATATTATGGATTTTTGTAAGCAGTTTAATGGTAGAACACAAGATAAAGCCGGAAAAGTATTACCAGTGGTAATTACTGTTTATGGTGATAAGTCTTTTGAGTTTATTATTAAAACGCCTCCAGCCGCGGTCCAACTTATGGAAGCTGCTAAGATAAAGAAGGGTTCTTCTGAGTCTAACAGAATCAAAGTTGGCAAGGTTACCTGGGATCAGGTGCGTGCTATTGCAGAAGATAAAATGCCCGATTTAAATTGCTTTAAAATTGAATCAGCTATGAGTATGGTAGCTGGTACAGCGAGAAGCATTGGGCTTACAATCAGTGGCGAACGCCCATTTTAGTTAGAAATTCATAAACATGGGAAGATTAACCAAGAATAGAAAAGCAGCTCTTGAAAAATACGACTTAGAACAGACGTATTCAATGGATGATGCAGCAGGTATGGTAAAGGCAATGACTTCTACCAAATTTGATGCGTCTGTAGATATAGCTGTCCGTCTAGGAGTAGACCCCAGAAAGGCCAACGAGATGGTTAGAGGAGTAGTTTCTCTACCTCACGGTACCGGTAAAGACACTAAGGTGCTTGTACTTTGTAATCCTGATAAGGAGGAAGAAGCAAAAGCAGCTGGTGCTGACCACGTGGGTCTTGATGAATACCTGACTAAGATAAAGGGTGGATGGACTGATATTGATGTTATTATTACCACACCAAACGTGATGGGAAAGGTGGGTGCGTTAGGTAGAGTATTAGGACCGAGAGGTCTTATGCCTAACCCGAAATCAGGAACTGTAACTATGGATGTTGGAAAAGCAGTAACTGAGGTGAAAGCTGGAAAAATCGATTTTAAAGTCGATAAGTTCGGTATTATTCATGCTCAGGTAGGTAAGGCGTCTTTTGATGCTGAAAAAATCTCTGAAAATGCGAAGGAAATTATCCAAACTTTGATGAGATTGAAGCCTGCGGGTGCTAAAGGTACATATGTACACAGTATTTCTATCTCCAGTACGATGAGTCCTGGGGTTTTAGTTGAACTAAAATCTGCGGTTTAGTAGATTATAATCTAACACAATGACAAAAGAAGAAAAAAATCAGGCAATTGCTGAGTTAGTAGAACTAGTTTCTGCATCTCCAGTGGTGTATTTAGCTGAAACTTCTGAGTTAGATGCTGGTTCAACTTCTAACCTCAGGAGAATGTGCTTTCAAAATGATATCACTTTAAAGGTTGTGAAAAACACACTCTTGAAGAGAGCCATGGATGAAGTAGAGGATAGGGATTTTAGTCCATTATATGAGACTTTGAAAGGAAATACAACCCTTTTATTGGCTAATGTGGGTAACGGACCAGCAAAACTCATTAAGGAGTTTAGAAAGAAACACGATAAGCCAGTGTTAAAAGGGGCTTATGTTGAGGCAGAGTGTTACATTGGAGATGATCAATTAAAAGCTTTAGCTGATATCAAATCGAAAGATGAGTTATTAGGTGAGTTAATTGGATTACTTCAGTCTCCAGCGAAGAATGTTATATCGGCTCTTAAGTCAGGAGGTGGTAAGATAGCTGGATTAGTAAAAACTCTCTCTGAGCGTTAATTAGATTTTTTAATAAAATAATAGTATTTAATAAATAATAAAATGGCAGATTTAAAAACTATGGCAGGAGATTTAGTAAATCTTACTGTAAAGGACGTAAATGAGCTTGCCCAAATTCTTAAAGACGAATATGGTATCGAACCTGCTGCTGCTGCGGCAGTAGTTGCAGCTCCAGGTGGAGGTGGTGACGGTGACGGTGCTGATGAGAAGTCTGAATTTGATGTAATTCTCAAAGCAGCTGGTGGTTCTAAACTAGCAGTTGTAAAATTAGTTAAAGAATTAACTGGTTTAGGTCTTAAAGAGGCAAAGGATATAGTTGACAGTGCACCAGCTCCATTAAAGGAAGGTGTAACTAAAGATGAAGCAGAAGCACTTAAAGCTCAATTAGAGGAAGCAGGTGCTGAAGTAGAACTTAAGTAATTTAAGTTCATTCATAGGATTAAAAAGGCATGGTGATGGGCATAATTGTTCCATCGCCATAGCCTTTTAAATGGTTAAAGGGGTTTTTCCCCATTTTGTAGTTCATTAAAATAATTGAAAGCTTTGGCAACAGCATCTAAACAAATTGAACGAATTAACTTTGCATCAGCAAAGAATCTGTATGATTATCCTGATTTCTTAGAAATCCAGGTGAAGTCATTTCAAGAATTTTTCCAATTAGAAACTAACCCTGAGAATAGGCAGACAGAGGGACTGTATCGTGTATTTAGTGAGAATTTTCCAATTACCGATTCCAGAAATCAGTTTGTACTTGAATTCTTAGACTATTTTATAGATCCTCCGAGATATTCTATACAAGAATGCATAGATAGAGGACTAACTTATAGTGTTCCGCTTAAGGCGAAGCTTAAGTTGTATTGTACAGACCCAGAACATGAGGATTTCGAGACTATTGTTCAGGACGTGTATTTGGGCACTATTCCATATATGACGCCAAGAGGGTCATTCGTAGTAAATGGAGCAGAACGTGTAATCGTTTCTCAACTTCATAGATCTCCAGGTGTGTTCTTTGCTCAAAGCAGGCATGCTAATGGAACTAAACTTTATTCGGCTAGAATTATACCCTTCAGAGGTTCTTGGATTGAGTTTGCTACAGATATAAATAGCGTTATGTATGCTTATATCGATAGAAAAAAGAAATTACCTGTAACTACTTTATTAAGAGCTATTGGGTTTGAAAGTGATAAGGATATTTTATCAATTTTTGATTTGGCAGATGAGGTTAAAGTATCGAAGTCAGGATTGAAAAAATGTGTTGGTAGAAAACTAGCTGCTAGAGTTCTGAAAACATGGATTGAGGATTTCGTAGATGAAGATACGGGAGAAGTAGTCTCTATTGAAAGAAATGAAGTCCTTATAGATAGAGAAACAATTATAGAGAAAGAGCACATAGAACTTATCTTAGACTCAGGTTCTAAGAACATTATCCTTCACAAAGAAGATATAAATGCGGCAGATTTCACAATAATCTATAATACCTTACAAAAGGATTCTTCTAACTCAGAGAAAGAAGCAGTGGAGCATATCTACCGTCAGCTCAGAAATGCTGAACCGCCAGATATTGAAACTGCAAGGGGAGTGATCGATAAATTATTCTTCTCTGAGCAGAGATATGATTTAGGTGAAGTAGGAAGGTTTAGAATAAATAGAAAATTAGGAATTGATGTTTCTTCTGATCAAAGAACTCTGACCAGAGATGACATTATTTTAATCATCAAGTTCCTAATCGAATTGGTGAACTCTAAGGCTGAAGTAGATGATATTGATCACCTTTCTAACAGAAGAGTTAGAACAGTAGGTGAACAGTTGTATAATCAATTTGCAGTTGGACTAGCTAGAATGGCTAGAACGATTAGAGAAAGAATGAACGTTAGAGATAACGAGGTTTTTACTCCTACAGATTTAATTAACGCGAAGACACTATCTTCAGTAATTAATAGTTTCTTCGGAACCAATCAGCTATCTCAGTTTATGGATCAAAC
>DDEI01000026.1:6356-21231 GCA_002336675.1 Flavobacteriales bacterium UBA1958
CAGTTTATGGATCAAACCAATCCACTGTCTGAGGTAACTCACAAGAGAAGAATGTCAGCCTTAGGACCAGGAGGTCTTTCGAGAGAAAGAGCAGGTTTCGAGGTAAGAGATGTTCACTATACTCACTACGGAAGACTCTGTACTATTGAAACTCCAGAGGGTCCGAATATTGGACTTATTTCTTCTCTATGTGTATTCGCAAAGGTGAATAAGCTCGGATTCATTGAGACTCCTTATAGAGATGTAAAAGCCGGAAAAGCTGTAATGACTAATGCAGC
Organism: Flavobacteriales bacterium UBA1958; assembly: GCA_002336675.1. Taxonomy (GTDB): domain Bacteria; phylum Bacteroidota; class Bacteroidia; order Flavobacteriales_D; family Sanyastnellaceae; genus ASP10-05a. The sequence continues at coordinate 6,635 of DDEI01000026.1, forward strand.
AGTGAAGTATTTGAGTGCTGAGGATGAAGATGAGCAAGTAATCGCTCAAGCAAACGCCATTATTACAGATAAAGGAGAGTTTGAATCAGCTACAGTAAAAGCAAGGTTAGAAGGAGAGTTTCCAGTAGTTCCGCCGAAGGATCTGCACCTTATGGATGTAGCTCCTAATCAAATTGCATCTGTAGCAGCTTCACTTATTCCATTTTTGGAGCACGATGATGCTAACCGGGCATTGATGGGATCTAACATGATGCGTCAGGCTGTACCCTTAATGCAACCTGAAGCTCCAATTGTAGGAACAGGATTAGAGAAATTAGTAGCACAAGATTCTAGAGTTTTAGTAAAAGCTATAGGAGATGGTGTTGTAGAATATGTGGATGGCAATGAAATTCATGTAAGATATAAGAGATCTGAAGAGGATGAGTTAGTAAGCTTTTATGGCGATGTTAAGGTTTATCCAATTACTAAATTCTTAAGAACCAATCAAGGAACTTGTATGAATATTAGACCGCTAGTGGTAAAAGGTCAGAGAGTAAAAGGTGGTGATATTCTTACAGAGGGTTACGGAACAGACCAGGGTGATTTGGCTATCGGAAGAAATCTTCAAGTAGCATTCATGCCTTGGAAAGGGTATAACTTCGAGGATGCGATTGTAATTTCTGAGGATGTAGTTAAGAATGATGTATTTACATCTATACATATTAAAGAATATACGTTAGAGGTAAGAGATACTAAAAGAGGAGTTGAGGAGCTTACATCAGATATTCCTAACGTGAGTGAGGAGGCGACTAAAGATCTCGATGAGAGTGGAATGATAAGAATAGGAGCTGAGATTAAGGAGGGTGATATTCTAATCGGAAAGATTACTCCTAAAGGTGAGACTGATCCTTCTCCAGAAGAGAAGCTTCTTAGAGCAATTTTCGGTGATAAAGCTGGAGATGTAAAAGATGCTTCATTAAAAGTGAAGCCTTCTCAGAAAGGTGTAGTCATTCAGAAGAAATTATTCTCTAGAGCTATAAAAGATAGAAAATCTAAAGCAGCAGACAAATCTCAATTAGAGGCATTAGATGCCGGGCACGAATCTATAGTAGGAGATTTAAGAAAGCAACTTATAGAAAAGTTAATGAAAATCGTGACTGGTAAAACAAGTCAAGGTGTCTTCAATCACTATAAGGAAGAGCAGATTAAGAAGGGAGTTAAATTCACTCAAAAAGCACTTCAGACGCTAGATTTCTTAACTGTAAGAACTACAGGCTGGACTAAAGATGAGGGCTTGAATAAAATGGTTCAAAGAACTATTCATAATTACATCCTTAAGTACAATGATCTTCTAGGAGAGCATAAGAGAAAGAAATTCCAAATTTCAGTAGGAGACGAGTTACCAGCTGGTATCATTAAATTAGCTAAAGTTTATGTAGCTCAGAAAAGAAAACTGAAAGTAGGGGATAAGATGGCGGGACGTCATGGAAACAAAGGGATTGTATCTAGAATCGTAAGAAGAGAAGATATGCCTTTCCTCGAGGACGGAACTCCAGTAGATATAGTTCTTAATCCACTAGGAGTACCGTCTCGTATGAACCTTGGTCAGATTTACGAAACTGTTCTTGGTTGGGCTGGTAAAAAATTAGGGTTGCACTTTGCTACGCCTATATTTGATGGAGCTCATATTACACAAATAGAAAAGTATTCTACTGAAGCAGGAATTACAGGAATGGGAACCACGTATTTATATGATGGTGGAACAGGAGAGAGATTCGATCAGCCAGCTACAGTAGGAGTCATCTACATGTTAAAGCTAGCGCACATGGTAGACGATAAAATGCATGCACGTTCTATCGGGCCATACTCACTTATTACTCAGCAACCGCTTGGTGGTAAAGCTCAGTTTGGTGGTCAGAGATTTGGAGAGATGGAGGTATGGGCACTAGAAGCATTCGGTGCTGCTAACATACTTCAGGAAATTCTTACTGTAAAATCTGATGATGTTATAGGTAGAGCTAAGACTTATGAAACTATCGTAAAAGGAGAGAAGATGCCTACACCAGGTATTCCGGAATCATTTAACGTATTGTTACACGAGTTGAGAGGATTAGGATTAAGTATTAGTTTAGACTAACTCTATAAAATTAGGCGTTGCAATGGCTGATTCGTCATCCATTGCAATGCATATTTAAAGAAGAATTTTCTTTCATAAGATTATATAAAAGACATGTCCTTAAAGAAAGCACCAAAGAAGACAAGTGGATTTAAGACGATTACCATTAGCCTTTCATCTCCTGAGGAGATATTAGAAGCATCACATGGTGAGGTTTTAAAACCAGAAACTATCAACTACAGAACGTATAAACCAGAGAGAGATGGTTTATTCTGTGAAAGAATATTCGGGCCTGTGAAGGATTACGAATGTCACTGTGGGAAGTATAAGAGAATAAGGTATAAAGGCATCGTATGTGATAGATGTGGAGTAGAAGTTACCGAGAAGAAGGTAAGAAGAGAGAGACCGGGACACATCCAATTAGTAGTGCCTGTGGCACACATATGGTATTTTAGATCATTGCCAAATAAGATAGGTTATTTATTAGGCTTACCTACGAAAAAATTAGACCAGATTATTTACTATGAGAGATACGCAGTAATTAACCCTGGAGCCGCTGTGAATAAAGAAGGAGAAGTTTTAGAAATAATGGAATTCCTTACTGAGGAAGAGTACTTAGATATTCTAGAGGCTATGCCTAAGGATCATCAGTACTTGGATGATAAGGATCCTAATAAATTCGTAGCTAAAATGGGTGCGGAAGCACTTCATGATTTACTACAGAATTTAGATTTAGATGCACTTTCTTATGACTTAAGAGATAAGGCTCAGAAAGAAACTTCTCAGCAGAGAAAGAATGAGGCACTCAAGAGACTTCAAGTAGTAGAGGCTTTCAGAGATGCTAATTCTAGGATTAAGAATAATCCTGAGTGGATGATTATGAAGGTGGTTCCAGTTATTCCACCAGAATTAAGACCACTTGTTCCTCTAGATGGAGGAAGGTTTGCGACTTCTGATTTAAATGACTTGTATAGAAGAGTTATTATTAGAAACAACAGGCTTAAAAGACTGATAGAAATTAAGGCTCCAGAGGTAATTCTCAGAAATGAGAAAAGAATGCTTCAGGAATCTGTAGATTCATTACTAGACAACTCTAGAAAATCTAGTGCTGTAAAGACTGAATCCAACAGACCACTAAAATCCCTTTCTGATTCCTTAAAAGGAAAGCAGGGTAGATTCAGACAGAATCTATTGGGGAAAAGGGTTGATTATTCAGCACGTTCCGTAATTGTTGTAGGTCCGAATTTGGAGCTTCACGAATGTGGGATTCCTAAGGATATGGCTGCAGAGCTTTATAAGCCTTTTATCATCAGAAAGATGATAGAAAGAGGTATCGTAAAGACTGTGAAATCAGCAAAAAAGATAGTAGATAAGAAAGAACCTGTAGTTTGGGATATATTAGAAAATGTACTTAAAGGGCACCCTATTCTTCTAAACAGAGCGCCTACTCTTCACAGATTAGGTATACAGGCGTTCCAACCAAAGCTTATAGAGGGAAAAGCTATCCAGCTTCACCCTTTAGTGTGTACGGCATTCAATGCAGATTTTGATGGGGATCAGATGGCAGTTCACCTTCCTTTAGGAGGTGCGGCTATTCTTGAGGCTCAGATGCTAATGCTTGCTTCTCATAACATTCTTAATCCGGCCAATGGAGCACCTATAACGGTACCTTCACAGGATATGGTATTGGGACTTTATTATTTAACTAAATCGAGAGTTACAGAAGGAGAGCACATAGTAAAAGGACAAGATGGGATTTTCTATTCTCCAGAGGAAGTTATTATAGCTCACAATGAGAAAGCCTTAGATATGCATGCTAACATTAAAGTTAGATGGCAAGACATAAATGGTGAACACCATATAGTGGAAACGACTTGTGGAAGAGTAATATTCAACGAGTATGTGCCTAAGGAGGCTGGTTATATTAATCAGGTGTTGACGAAAAAAGCACTTAGAGATATTATTGGTGATATCCTTAAAGTGGTCGGAGTGGCTAGAACTAGTAAGTTTCTAGATGCTATTAAGCACTTAGGATTTACTATGGCGTTTAAAGGTGGATTATCATTTAACTTGGATGACGTAATAATTCCGCCAGAAAAGAAAAAGTTAGTTAAGGAGGCTACTGATAAAGTAGAAGAAATTAAGGGTAACTATAATATGGGTCTGATCACCAATAATGAGAGATATAATCAAATTATTGACATTTGGACACATACAAACTCTAGACTGACGAATATCCTTATGGATAGATTAGAAACGGATAACCAAGGTTTCAATTCGATCTATATGATGTACGATTCTGGAGCGAGGGGATCTAAAGAGCAGATTAGACAGCTCTCAGGAATGAGGGGTCTGATGGCTAAGCCACAGAAATCCTCTGCAGTAGGAGGTCAGGATATTATTGAAAACCCGATTCTATCTAACTTTAAAGAAGGTCTATCTATCCTTGAGTACTTTATATCTACTCACGGTGCCAGAAAAGGTCTGGCAGATACAGCACTTAAAACGGCAGATGCAGGTTACCTTACTAGAAGATTAGTAGATGTAGCTCAGGATGTAATTATTACTGGTGAAGATTGTGGTACTCTGAGAGGGATTATGGCTACTCCACTAAAGAAGAATGAGGACATCGTGGAAACATTGGCAGAAAGGATATTAGGCAGAGTGTTAGTTCACGATGCTGTAGATTCTAAAACTGATGAAGTTATAGCTACAGCAGGAACTGAAATTACTGAATTACTAGCAGCAGCTATCCAAGCTACTGATGTAGAAGAAGTAGAAGTGAGATCAGTACTTACTTGTGAGCAGATAAAAGGAGCATGTGCTAAATGTTATGGAAGAAACTTAGCTACGGCTAGACTAGCTCAAACTGGTGATGCAGTGGGTGTAATAGCAGCACAATCCATAGGTGAACCAGGAACACAGTTAACGCTTAGAACTTTCCATGTAGGAGGAACAGCGGCTAACATTGCTGATGAGAATGATATCAAAGCTAAAGGTGCCGGTAGGTTAGAAATTGAAGAACTAAGAGTAGTAGAAACTATAGGAGTAAGCGGAGATAAAGAAGTTATAGTAGTTTCTAGGTCTTCAGAGATGAAGATCATAGATGAGAAGACAGGAGTAACTTTAGCTACGAATAACATTCCTTATGGAGCGAAGTTATTAGTTCACAAGAAGAAGAAAGTAAAGAAAGGAGATGTTATCTGTACTTGGGATCCATATAATTCTGTAATCGTTTCTGAAGCTGAAGGTAAAGTTGTATTCGATAATGTAGAATCTGGAATTACTTACAGAGAAGAAGTAGATGAGCAGACAGGATTTACCGAGATGGTAGTAATAGAAACTAAGGATAAGAAGAAAAACCCAGTAATCAACGTAGAGAAAGGAGGTGAAGTGCTTAGAAGTTATTCTCTTCCTGTAGGTTCTCACATCTCTGTTCAAGAGGGAGATAAAATCACTTTAGGTGATACGATAGCTAAGATACCAAGAGTAGCAGGTAAGTCTGGTGATATTACTGGAGGTCTACCTAGAGTAACTGAGTTATTTGAGGCTCGAAATCCTTCTAATCCGGCTGTAGTATCTGAAATAGATGGTATCGCTTCCTTCGGTAAGATTAAGAGAGGAAACCGAGAAATCATCATAGAATCTAAGACGGGAGAAGTAAAGAAATATTTATGCTCTTTATCTAAACACATCTTAGTTCAGGAAAATGACTTTGTGAAAGCTGGTATGCCACTTTCAGATGGAGCTATTACACCTGCAGATATACTGGCTATTGAGGGACCTACTGCGGTTCAGGAATACTTAGTGAATGAAATCCAAGAGGTATATAGACTTCAAGGGGTGAAGATTAATGATAAGCACTTCGAGATTATCGTACGTCAGATGATGAGAAAAGTAATTATCGAAGATCAGGGAGATACTAGATTCTTAGAGAAGCAGTCTGTAGATAAGGCTGAATTTATGAGAGAAAATGATTTAGTATATGGAATGAAAGTAGTAATAGACTCTGGTGAAGCTGAGGCTATTAAGCCAGGTCAAATTCTTTCGGCCAGAAAACTTAGAGATGAAAATTCTAAACTGAAAAGAAAAGCCATGGCTCTAATAGAAGCTAGAGATGTAGTTCCGGCTACTTCTAGACCACTATTACAAGGTATTACCAGAGCTTCTCTTCATACACAGAGTTTCATATCAGCAGCATCTTTCCAGGAGACTACTAAAGTGCTTAATGAGGCAGCAGTAGCAGGTAAGGTTGATTACTTAGCAGGATTAAAAGAGAATGTAATCGTAGGACATCAAATTCCAGCGGGAACAGGAACTAGAAAATTCCAAAAAGTAATCGTAGGAAGCCAAGAAGAATTCGATGCTTTAACAGCTAAGAAAGAGGCTGAAGCGGCAGGTGAATAAGAAAAATATAAACGTCATATTTAAAAGGCTGATGCGCATGCATCAGCCTTTTTTTATCACGCGTCTGTTATAAGGAAGGAATGGTGTTTTTTAGTATTTCTACTAACAGCTGTCTCTGATGATAGTCCGAATAGGTTAGCGCATTCTCAGGTAATAAAAGAGTTCGAAAGTCTATTTACCTTGGAAACTAATTCCCGCGCAGGGGGGCTCTTCAGAGGTTGTCAACAAGAGTGGGATTTATTGAGAATTGACAAGTCTTTATTTTGAAGTATGCAATAAACCGTAACACTTAAGATAAATCTTAGGTAGGGAATTTAACCTCTAACCCTCGGTCATTGATCGTTAACTGGAAGTGCCAACCTCTAATTACCGGCCACCTTAGGTTTGTCTTCTTCGGCTTTTGTTGTTCCGTAGCCGAATAGTTTTTTATCCTTAATAATGGTATCTACATAAGCAGGAACCATAGATTCCCATCCGGTTTTGCCTTCTTTAATCATTTTGAGGCACTTTCTACTATGAATGTTCAGTACTTCTTCATTGTAGTCTTCTATGTCCATTATACGCTTGTTTGAGAGCAAATAGTCATAAAGAGGTCTTAATCTTGGGTGAATAGGGGCGTTCTCACTGTTTAGGACTTTTCCTTTATCCATCCAAGGATAGAGGTAGAGTTTTAAATCTCTAGAGAAGAGTATGCCAAACGCTTCGAGAATCCCACCATTGAGGTTTCTGTAATATTTCTCATCAAATATTTCCAATAAGTTATTTACACCCATGATAATTCCCATTCTCTTCTTAGTATACCTAGAGAAATACTCCACGAGCTTATAGTACTTCATATAATTCGATATGAGTACGGTTTGACCGAGGGAACAGAGGATGTCCGCTCTGTCTAAGAAATCTTTTTCATCTATATCTCCATCAGCTCTAAGATTATTTAGAGTTATTTCGAACAGTACTTGAATTTTATCTGGTTCTACTTTATGCTCAGCTTCGAATAATTTGAAGCCTTTCATAATCATATCTATGTTCACTTTAGTCACAGGCCTGAAACTTCCTCTTATGGCTAGGATGTTTTTTTTATAGAGCACATCTGCGGCCTGTAAGTTCTGTCCGTCTGGAGAGAAAATAACGGCATCTGTCATCCCGTTTTTCACTAGTTGCAGACTCATTAAGCGGTTGTCTACATCTTTGAAGTCTGGACCATGAAGCTCTATCATGTCTATTTCTATCTGGTCTCTGGTAATATTATCGTATAGAGATTTAAGTAGTTCTTTCGGTTCTTTATGGAAATATAAGCACGCGTAAAGTAGATTTACTCCTAGCACGCCAGAGGTTAGCTGCTGCAGTGAGGAATCATTTTCATGAAGCCTAATGTGAATTACCACGGTACTTGGTTTAGATTCTGGAGAAGTCTGAAATTTCACCCCTAGCCAGCCGTGTCCTTGAATTGTCTTCTGGTAATTAATTGTGGATATGGTATTGGCAAATGAGAAGAAATGCTTCGTAGGGTGGTTTGTTCTATCTAGTCTTTCTATGATTAACCCATATTCATGGTTAATCATCTTGTCTAGTCTCGACTTACATACATAACGTTCTTTGTCTTCTTTGCCATAGATAGCATCACTGAAATCCTTGTCATAGGCACTCATAGTTTTAGCTATGGTTCCACTGGCTCCGCCTGATCTAAAGAAGTGTCTTACAACTTCTTGTCCCGCGCCTATCTCAGCGAAGGTGCCATAAATATCTTGATCAAGGTTAATTCTTAATGCTTTCTGTTCTGGCGATAATACTACTCTTTCTATTTCCACGGTGTCTGTGTCTAGTTACAAAAATAGATTCTTTTGATTAGATATAATAACTCTTTACGAAGTGCTTTAAATTAAACATTAGCAGAATGCCAAGTTTTGTATTTTTCTTCTGTCGCTAATGGATTTTACTAAAGTTCAACTTGAGTAAAGCACTCTGTGTAATTCCGAAATATGGAATAAAAAAACCTCTAGAAAGTTTCTAGAGGTTTTGGTCTTACTTAATGGCAAGGTAAATTATATTTTCTAATAAATTAGAAATTGAACTGAGCATTGAAATCTCTGAATTCAAGGTCTTTTTTAGCCTTGTCTTTCAGGCTTTCATCCTTAGCTATAGCCGATGTAATGTTATTTATTACGCCAGCAGAATTATTACTTCTAGCAGCTATAATAGCTCTTAAGTAATCTGCTATTGCAGAATCATCATTGCTGTCAGTTATTGCTTGCGAAGCTCCTATATTATCTCCGTTTAACATTTTAACTAGTGCAGTGTTAAATGTTTCTTTTCCATTCATGCTTTCTATTGCAGCAGAGTAATCACCATCTTGGATTTGAATAAGCCCTTTGTTATAATTCACTTCAGAGCCAGCACCAGAGGAATTACTGTAAAAGTTCATAGCAGCTCTTCTATCTCCAGAGCGTCTAGTTAATATTCCCATGTTGTTATTGGTGATAGAATTCGTCTCAGCAGTAGTAGCTTTTTTCATATAAGTCTGAGCCATATCATTGTCTCCTTGCATGATGAAAATAGCAGCAGCATTATTGGCACATCTATAATCGTTGGTGAATTTTTCAGCACCAGCCTTGTACATTGCCAGTTTATCATTCATGTCAGAAACTAGAGTAGCAGCCTTTAATAATTCCTCTACAGTTAATGATGAAGGAGCAGAATTACCGATTTGGATAAGTTCTTCATCAGAATAGCCAGTTTCATTATAATCGATAACTATCTGAGATCTTCTTAATTCAGGAAGAATTTGCTTTTCTATTTCTTTAAAAGTGAATGAAAGGTTTCTGATTTCTTCTTCTCTCTTGTCCTTGTCAGTATAGTCCTCTAAAAGACGAATAATTAATTGTTTATCTTCTATATCGGAGGCTTGCATTTTGGATTTAAATCCTTCCCAGTCTTCTCCAAGAGGAACCAACGCAATTAACTCACTTTCTAATAGCTTTACTCCGGTACTTTTTAAGTACTTAGTCACTGCAGCTGCAGAGCTTTCAGCTCTTTCTTGAGCTAAATTGTCATTGAGCGTGATTTCACCTTCTGGTGAAGCGTATGCTTTAAGACTAATTTTAGTCACTTCTTTTCTTTCGTTAGTAATTAGCCCTTCTAACAGCGTTTTCATATTATTCCAATCTTCATCTTTCAACTCCTTAGAAGTGACGTTGGATTTGTTTTTACCATAATTAATTTCAGTGTCACTATTAGAAAAAGACAGAACGCGTTGGAAGTTATCCTTAGCCATAATAGGCATGTCATCGCTTTTCATTAGGTATGGGGTAGTGATAACACCAGAACCTATAACCAACGGTGCGAATGTTGCATTTTTCTTTCCCTTCTCACCATAAATCCTAAGCTCTAAAGTACCTGCGTTTGCCATAGCAGGGTCATAGTCTATCTGATCAGTGTATGTGAAACTTTTTCCGATAGCGTAAGGAATTACATCACCATTTCCAGCTGCATCTTCTCCTTGGTATTCAGTCATTTTGAAAGCTTTTTCACCACTTTCATAAACCAACACTGGAGTAGCTTCGACGCGCACTTTTTTATGAAAATACTTTTCAGGAAAAGTACCAGTAATTCCAAGGTTAACTTTGTCGCCTTTGACGATAAGCGGTTCTGGGCTACTTTTAGCTCCAAGTTCTTCTATGTGGTCTTCCATTTTCCCAAGACCTGCACATCCTACTAATAAAAGTGCTGTAACGCCAGCAAATAGTGTTGATTTCAAAATCGAATTTTTCATTATCTATTTAATTTTTAGATACTTATAATATGTTCTTCACTTAAAGTACCAAAGTTAAGATTATACCTTTAGTTTCTGCTATATTTTTGAATAAAACATTCACAATTACTTGTTGTAAACCCCCATGTTTCCGAATTTTTTAATTCGAGCATCTATTCTTTTTTGAGGTGTCTGAGAGCTTAAATCTCCTATGAGCTTGATAAGTTCACTTTGTACTATTCGGAAGGCTTCTTTTGGAGCAGCGTGAGCTCCGCCCAATGGCTCTTTTATAATGCCGTCTATAAGTTTGTTCTTCAGCATGTCATTCGCAGTTAACTTCAGGCAGTCTGCGGCCTCCACCTTGTGATCCCAGTTCCTCCATAGGATAGTAGAGCAGTTTTCAGGAGAAATTACAGAATACCATGAGTTCTCTAGCATCATTACTCTATCGCCGAGCCCTATTCCTAGTGCACCTCCAGAAGCACCCTCACCTATCACTACGCAGATAAGCGGCACTTTTAGCTTTATCATTTCGAATAGGTTTCTAGCTATAGCCTCGCCTTGCCCTCTCTCCTCTGCTTCTAAGCCAGGGAAAGCTCCAGGAGTATCTATAAAAGTAACTACAGGCTTATTGAACTTTTCAGCTAGTTTCATTAACCTTAGCGCTTTTCTGTATCCTTCAGGATTTGCCATCCCGAAGTTTCTATACTGCCTAAGTTTGGTGTTGAGCCCTTTTTGCTGTCCTATAAAGCACACAGATTGGTCTCCAAGCATCCCAAAACCACCTACCATAGCTTTATCGTCTTTTACCGTTCTGTCTCCATGGAGTTCCACGAACCTTCCTTCAGTAACAGCTTCTATATAAGACAGGGTATATGGTCTGTCTGGGTGTCTAGAAACCTGCACCTTTTGCCATGGTGTCAGTTTCTTATATATTCTTTTACGTGTGTCAGATAATTTTTGGAGTAAATCTTTTTCAGGTTTACTCATATCTAAATCACTTGCTTGGGCGATTTCACGTTGTTTTTGCAGTTGTTCCTCTAGCTCTCTAATAGGCTCTTCGAAGTCTAAATAATTCGGCATGATGATTTATGTTAGAATGGGTGAAAATTACAAATCTCTTTAAATCTAATCGTTATTTTCTAAAAAAGTCACAAGTTTTTGAATGGCACGGCCTCTGTGGCTGATCTTATTCTTCTCTTCTGATGTCATTTGAGCAAAGGAAATTTCTGCTTCATCTGGTTTGAAAATAGAGTCATAACCGAATCCGTCTTCACCAGTTCGTTTAGTTAAAATAACTCCTTCAACTTTTCCTTCGAAGTTATGCTCCTCACCATTTATGATAAGACATACGGCAGTTCTAAACTGAGCGAGCCTATTGTTCCTTATAGAAAGTTCTTTTAGCAATTTAGCCATGTTGTCATCGTTATTTCTGTGAGGACCAGCATATCTGGCAGAATAAACTCCGGGTTCCATATTAAGCGATTTCACCTCTAAGCCAGTGTCATCAGAGAAACAACTCATTCCATAATTATCAGATACAAATTTGGCTTTGAGTTTAGCGTTTCCTTCGAGTGAGTCTGAGGTTTCAGGAATATCCTCTTTACAGCCTATGTCAGATAGCCCCTTAATGATATACTTATCCTTTAGTAGAGATCTAACTTCATTAAGCTTGTGTTCATTATTAGTCGCAAATACAAGTGTTTCCATAGCTTTTTAAAAAGGTGCGCGAAGTTAGGTCATAAATAGAACCTATGCTTAAACTAAAGTTTAAATCCGTTTGATTTTTCCAGATGCTGTCCTATCTATATACTTTACGAATCGAATTTTCCGAGGACTCCAGTAAGCGGGTAGTCTAAGTTTTAATTTTTCTAAAAATACTTTAGTTTTTTCACTTTCCCAGGCGTCACTTTCTATTACTAGCAAAGGAGTTTCGCCCAGCTCTGATTGTGTTTCCTTGGTAATATAAAATGTTTCATTTAGCATTGTTGCAATAGTTCTTTCCAACTCCTCTGCCACTATTTTTACTCCACCAGAGTTAATCACATTATCAATTCTCCCTAGCCAGTGGAATGAAGTCTTTGAAATTAGTTTTGTAATATCGTTGGTCAGTAGGGTTGAATTTGGGATTCGTGAACCTTCTATGCTTAATCGACCTTCTGTATTTACAGAAAATGAAATCCCATTTAATGCCTGGAAATTGGACTTTCCATCTAGTTTTTTGAGTGCTACATGAGAAGCTGTTTCGGTCATTCCGTAGGTAGAATAAGCATGTATTTTTACGTTGCAAAGCTTATTCTCGAGAGCATCACTTACAGCGGCACCGCCGATAATTAAGTTTTTTATTTTGTTTAGCTGACTCACATCATTATTTAGTAATTTCTGAACCTGTAGCGGAATCATTGCAGTGAAATCAAAAGAAGCTACACCTGATAGTACTGAACTTAAATTTGCCTTAGGTTCTACACAGGTGAGTTTCCATTCACCTATTATGGCACGCACAAGCATCATTTTCCCACCTATAAATCGCGATGGAATGCAGAGCAAAGCTGAGCTTCTTTTAGCTAATTTGAAATAAGCAATAGTAGCCTCTGCACTAGCTGAAAGCACTTCTCTGGAAAGTTTAATCTCTTTGGGAATACCAGTAGACCCAGAAGTTTTTTGAATCAGCGAACCATCTAAAGAATAATACCATTCTAGAAAATTAAAAATCTCTCTCTTCCATTCGGGAATTGAAGGGTCTAATTTTAAGCTAGACTGAAATTGATGTTTTACTTCTTCTATGTTTTGGAAGTCTAGAATCATTTGGTGTGCTTCAAATCCCATTCCTGACTTGTGTTGTAAGAGATCTGGCCATTTTTCACTGTGAGTGGTGAGTCTATATTATTAGAATAAAGTCCGCCAGTCCCTAATCCTTGTGGTAAAGGATTATTAAGCGAGCTGGTCCATTGGCTGATGGCGTTTAGGCCAATATTAGATTCTAACGCGGAGGTATTCCAATAGTTGATATCATTCTTATTAGCTAATGAGATCCATTCATCACTGGCTTTAAATCCCCCTAGTAAACTTGGTTTTAAAATGATGTACTGCGGCTGAATGATTTCTAGGAGTTCTTTTTTATTTTCTTTAGAGTGAACGCCTATAAGCTCCTCGTCTAGTGCTATGTCTAGTGGTGAGAACATGCATAAAGCGGCCATTTCATCCAATTGACCTTGCTTTATAGGTTGTTCTATGCTGTGAAGGTCTAGTTCAGATAATCTCACTAATTTTTCTAGAGCATCATCTAAACCAAATGCACCATTGGCATCTACTCTAATCTCTATATCACTAGCGCTGTATTCGTTTCTTATAGATTTGATGATTTCTAACTCCTGTTCGAAATCTAGTGCACCTATTTTTAGTTTTATACAGCTAAACCCTGCTGCAATTTTCTCTTTCACTTGAGATGACATAAAGGCTCTGTCACCCATCCAGACTAGTCCGTTTATAGAAAGCGGTTTCTGTTTTAGTATGAAATCTGTAGGGAATAATTCTCTCTTTCCACCTGTTTTTAAGTCTAATAAAGCTGTCTCTACTCCAAATCGTATAGCTGGGAATTTGACTAAACTTTCATGGTAATTTTCATACTCCGAAAATTTCTCTGACACGTGATTGAGTTTTTTCTCAAATGCTTCTGGATTCTCAATACTCAGGCCGGGAATAATGCTACATTCTCCTATTCCTGTCGTTCCTTTTTCATCAGTTAAACTTAAAAACCAAGTGTCCTTAGTTTTTAATTCATCTCTACTGGTTTTAGCCAAGAACCTGAAATCTAAGGTGTGTCTTACTAGTTTGGTTTTTAGTTTAGAAGACGTCATATACAGTAATAAATTGAAAAATGAATAACATTAGAAACGTACCAAAGGTAGTAAGTGCTACCTTTTTCAATTCTGGGTCCAGGAGCTGTTCATTTTTTGTATGCTTCACTTTATTTAAGTGTTTTCCCAATGCTGTAGGAATTAGAAATACGAGAAGGGCAAACCAAATCAAGAGGGGCGACAAGTATAAAAACACAGCCAGAGAGATCATTCCTGAGACAATTAGAAAGAAATGAAATCCTTTGGCCTTCTCTAGTCCTAGCTTTACCACGATAGTATTTTTACCATGAAGCTTATCGTTTTTATGGTCTCTGAGATTATTTAAGTTCAGTACAGCCGAAGAAAATACGCCTACTGTATAAGCAGGAAGAAGAGCTGACCAATGAAAAGTCCCACTCAGTAAATAATCAGTTCCTACTACGCCCACCAGGCCGAAAAACACAAAAACAAACACATCTCCAAGACCTGAATAACCATAAGGGTTCTTTCC
>DDEI01000077.1:0-2368 GCA_002336675.1 Flavobacteriales bacterium UBA1958
GTCTAAGTAAAATTTACTCCAGTCCTTTTTGTTTTTGAAATCGCTCAAAAACTCATCTAAAATCTGATAGGTGAGCGGTGCGGTTATCCATGTATTCGTATTGGTTAGAATAACGATGCCCAGATTTTCCTCAGGAACTAGAGCTACTTTAGAGATGAACCCATCATACCCTCCTCCATGGTTCACTACTTTATGGCCATGGTAATTAAAGATATCCCAGCCTAGTCCATATCCCGAGAAAGTCTTACTCGGGAAGTTTTTCTTACTCCAATTACTTATCCCCTTCGCTGTCTTCACGCTGTGCATCTCTGCGGTTCTAGAGGCGCTCCATAATGTATCTGAATTATGAATTCCTGAGTTTAGCTGAGTAAATAACCATTCCTTCATCTCTGATACAGAAGATATTATTGACCCGGCAGATGACATGTTGTCCCAGTTTATCCACTCTATAGGAATTTGTTTTTCGAATTTATAATTATGGGGGCTGGAGACATCCATTCCGTTTTTCATTTCCAGCGTGCTCGTTAAGGTTCTCTCCATTCCTATGGGAGTTAATATTCTCTGTTTTACGAAATCCTCCCAGCTCATTCCGCTTACTGCTGCTATTACTTCTCCTGCTGCTGTAAACATTATATTTTGGTATCCATATCCTTCTCTAAAGCCACGAACAGGCTTTAAAAATTGAGCTCTTTTTATGACCTCTACCCTACTGTGCGTGGTTCCATACCACAATAAATCACCACTAAAAGTGGCTAAACCACTTCTATGGGTCACCAAGTCTTCTATGGTGAACTCCTGAGTAACATAGGGATCATACATCTTAAAATAAGGCAAGTAGTCTACGACCTTATCTGTCCAGTTGATCTTTCCTTCATCTACTAGCATGGATAAACTGGCTGTAGTAAACGCCTTGGTGTTGCTGGCTATGGCCATTAAGGTGTTTTCAGTGACTGGCTCATTGGTTTCTGTATTTCTAACTCCGTATCCTTTTTCTAAAAGAACTTCGCCATCTTTTACTATTAATACCTCCATACCTGGAACTCCCCAGTCCTGCATGGCCTTTTCGAGGTAGGTGTCTAGGTTCTTTATTTGTTTGGTTTGGCATTGTAACGCGAATGGAAGAGCCACAAATAAGAAAGCAAGAAAATGCGATAGTCTTTTCATATCTAAATTTTAGGACAAATTTAACGATGTAAGATTATCTTTGTACCATGAAGTTCAAGCCGGGAGATAAAGTGAAGTTTTTAGACCAAGTAGGTGAAGGTGTAGTGAAAACTATCCTACCTAATGGAAAACTTATGATAGAAGATGAAGTAGGGTTCGATTACGAAGTAGGAACTGCAGAGGTAATATTGTCTCAAGGGTCTTCTGCTGAAGCGAAACTTTATGATACCGCTCCACCTACGGAAACGAGTATATTTCATAAAGATGTAGATGAGGCAAAGCTGGAGACAGCCCAAGATAAATTTGCTGATTTATATAAGGAAAAGGCCCACATTAAAGATTCCGATGCCATGGAAGTGGATTTACATATCCATGAACTATTAGATCGCACTCAGGGAATGAGTAATGGCGAGATGCTCGAACATCAAATCAAGCATTTCGAGAGAATGATGTCAATAGCTGAGAGAAAAAAAGTGGCTCGCGTAGTTTTCATTCATGGAATAGGTGAGGGTGTTCTTAGGGCTGAAATAAGAAGGTTAATTGAACAGTTTTATCCTAACTGCTCTTATGCCGATGGAAATTACAGAACTTATGGTATAGGTGCTACGCAAATAAGAATACGGTATAACTAGTACTTGACTGGAGATACTCCGAAATTCACTCCCAAGCCTGTCCCTAATTATTTTTTTCTTTTTCTGAAAAACCTAGGGTCTCGATATACTTTATTCGACTTCTCAGTGGCTTGAAAGGAAACGTTTTTTTGGAGTTTCCAAGTGTCTTTGTCTAACTCATAGGCATCAAAAGTTCCATCTGGTCCATAGAATTGGAAGTTTCCTTCCATTTCTGGAGACCGAGGCGTTAAGTGATCTAAAATAATTCTATCACTGCCGGCTTGATACCGCACAGCCATACTTACTTCTGCGCTAAATTCAAAAATCACTCTTTTCTTGAGGCCTTTATCTCCTTCAAAAATAGCCTCGCCTAATCTAGGCTGACCATTTCTAATGGTAAGCACATCTATATATTTTTTGGTAAGTGCCTTTTTTTCTGGGCTGTACCCCAGTAATGTATAAACAGTAGTTTTTCCTTTCTTGATGGGAATAACCTCATAATACAAACAGCCATACCACTGGTCTAAATCTAGATAACGTGATTCTAATTTCTTCTCTTTTCTGTTTGGTATTTTAAATTCTTCTACTTTATT
>DDEI01000077.1:2770-8814 GCA_002336675.1 Flavobacteriales bacterium UBA1958
ATATTCCAATTAAAAATCATGAAAGCCTCATCTTTTGGCTTAAGAATGGCCATCTTTTTAACGGCAGAAAAATCATGTTCGAATACAGCTGGATTGGCTAAACTAGAATTCATTAACTCTTCTAACTTCATTGAGTTCATTAGCTTTTCATCATCTGCCGAGCTAGTGACTATTCCCTCTAAAAAATGAGCAAGACTATCCTCAAACTGAATCATTTCTGAATTCTGAAGCTGGGCTATAGAACCTGTGAAAAGAAATGCGATGAAGAAGAAAATTCTCATGGTAATAAAACAAGTATGGGTGTGACATATTGTACAAGACAAAAAAAAGGCCAAATTCATAGAATTCGGCGCTTCATTTATTTAATTATTATCATTTATAGGTGCATGAACTCTTTTTTAGCTAAAAGCTCATCTTCTGTCTCTTCATGATCTGGATCATCTACACAGCAGTCTACAGGACAAACAGCCGAACACTGAGGCTCATCATGAAATCCTACACACTCTGTACATTTATCTGTTACGATATAATACACATCCATACTTCCCGGGTCATTTTCAGCATCAGCATCATAGGTGTTCCCTGTAGGCGTGGTTTGAGAACCTGTTAAGTTCGTTCCGTCTGAGAGTTTCCATTCTAAAGCACCTTCATAAATGGCATTATTCGGACATTCAGGTTCACATGCTCCGCAGTTAATACATTCATCCGTAATCGTTATTGCCATGGTATTCTATTCTTTACTTTTGTTTGCAAATATAGTATCATTAAATTTCAGTTCTTTCACTTTTATAAGAACGATTCTATCAAAACATTGTTAATGTCTTTAGTAAGAAACAGAATTAAATCTAGCATCACTTTAGGAAAGATTTTCGAATCACTTTCCAAAGAACAATCCTGGCCTGGATTTGAAATAGGTTTAAGTGAAGAGGAATACTCCAACGGACTAGAAACCATAAACATGTCTGTTCATCATAATGGATGGTTCACGAAACAAAGTGTTCAAACTGCGCTTTCTTCATGGGCTAAAGCCTTAACCAAAGAAAGTCTAGAGGATTGGTTAAGTCATTATGAAGAAAACAACACGCCACCCAAGAAGATCGGAATTATAGCCGCAGGAAACATCCCTATGGTGGGTCTTCATGATATTTTATGTATCCTTCTTTCAGGGAATAGTGCTTTGATAAAGCTTTCTTCGAAAGACGCTCACCTCATGATGATGGTCATAGGATATCTCCAGATCTTGGATCCGGATTTAAAAGACAGTATTCAGGTAGTTCATGGAAAACTGGAAGGTTTCGATGCGGTTATAGCTACCGGAAGTAATAATTCTTCTCGATATTTCGAATACTACTTTAAAGACAAACCTTCAATCATTAGAAAAAATAGAACTTCTGTCGCTGTTCTTACCGGAGACGAATCAAAAGAAGAGATGTCTCTTTTAGGAAAAGACATTTTCACATACTTCGGATTGGGCTGTAGAAATGTTACTAAACTCTACTTATCAGAGGGCTATGATTTGGACAAATTCTTTACTGGTATTTATGAATTTAAAGAGATCGGGAATCACAATAAATATGCCAACAACTATGATTACCATAGAGCTATATGGCTACTAAACGGTGACGACTTGCTGGAGAATGGTTTCATACTATTTAAGCAAGATGAGTCATTAGTGTCTCCTGTGGGAACTCTCTATTACGAGTTCTATTCTTCTAAAACTGAACTAGCAGAAAAACTAAATAATAAAAAGGAACAAATTCAATGTGTGGTTTCTGCAGATGACGTTCCTTTTGGAAAAGCACAAGAGCCCGAACTAATGGATTACCCTGATGGAGTAGACACTATGGAGTTTCTTTTGGCCTTGAAATAAAGAATGCTGTTTTTTTTAAACATTTTTTATAGTTTCTCTTCTCAGATTCTTACCTGTTTATTAATCTTAAGATTATCTTCGCGAACATATTAAAGTCTTTAATGAAATATTTATTTTTAATACTTATCGCATCTATTACCTTTTCGAGTTGTAATTCTGATATAGATCTTACTGCTCCTTACGAGGATATTACCATTGTTTACGGCTTACTAGACCAGACTGAAGACATTCAATATATTAGAATTAATAAATCTTTTTTAGGAGATGCCCCTTTAGCAGACATGGCTTCAGTGAGGGATAGTGTGCAATATGATGACTCAGACTTTATCTCTAAAAGAATAGAAAAATGGCAGGGAAATGTAAAAATAGATGAGTGGGAACTTAAAGATACACTGCTAGAAGCCATAAACGAAAGTATCTTTTACATTTCAGGCATCACAGACCCGCTTAGAAAAATATACTATTTAGACGAGCCTATCGAGGAAGGAGAAAACATTGAATACAAGGTTGTAGTAGAAATTCAAAACAAAGGAAGTGTGTTTGCTACCACTTCTCTGATTGAGAACACCAGTGGGTCAATATCTAACCCAAGATCAAATACGGCTGGAAATAGCAGTCAAAGAATTAAATTTTCTGATGCGAGTTCGACAGTAACTGGAGTTTACCCAAATTATAAATTCAAATGGAAAAGCGAGATTGGCGCTTCTTTGTATGAATTATTCTTAGAGATGGATTACGTAGAGAAAGTTTGGGAATCTCCAGCGCATGAAGTAGAAGTATCAAGTGAACTAAAAACGTTAGAATGGTACCTCGGGAGCACTGAAACGAATCAAATCGCTCAGACTAGCTCACAAAGAGAAGATCTCGAAAAATCCATCAATGGAGAGTTATTCTTTCAGCAAGTTTCTTCTAGTTTAGAGGCCAACCCTAATATAACCCGAGAGATAGGAATACTCAATGAAGCTATAGTCCAAAATCATTATTCAACTTTTAGATTCAACCTGGTCATAGCCGATGAAGATTTTGGCTCTTTCATAGATTTTTCGGAACCTTCTACCAGCTTAGCACAAGAGAGACCTCAATGGACCAATGTAACCAATGGTCAGGGATTATTTAGCTCACGTCTCAAGCAACAGTCTTTAGATGTTAGAATGGATAACAATACAATGATTGAACTCTGTATAGGTCAATTTACCAATGATCTAAATTTCTGCTCTAGAGGAGCAAGTACAGACCCTGGAGATTTAGATGAATGCTCCTGTGGCTACCTAGTGGATTAGTGTCTATAAAGTCAATAAGAAATCTGAAGCCAAACTTTGGTTATTTACATGGGTAAGAGAGAAATATTCAAAGACCTACTGTCTTCCTAAATCTCCATTCTTTAAAGCCGAAAGAAACTTAGCCCATGCAAAGGGATTCATCAGACTGATGTTTTGCGCTGTACCCATGTTTTGCAACCTTAAAGACTCTCTATTCATAGCGAAACTAGCCGATGAGGAACCGTCTGGACCCAAGAAAGCTATCCTCTTTTTCATTTCCAAAGGATCTAAATTCCGCTGAAGTCGCGCTAAATTATCCTCGCCTAACTCTAACGCTAAAAAATCATTCTTGAATGCTGATCTCGATGGCCAAGGATAAACATTTACATTGGCTAGTCTAATGGTATCTGGTGAAATTAATTGTACTATCGAATGCATTTTATCCTCTAGTGCTTCAGGAATCACATAATTTACATTTCTGTAACCTACGTTAGAAAATACTATAGTATCCCCTTTAAATGCAGGTAGAGTGAAAAACCCTAAAACGTTAGAGATTACCCCAGTATTATCTCGCTTTCTATAAACGTTGGAGTAAGGTACAGGCAGAAGACTGTCGCCAGTAACTAATACTCCACTAAACTGCACAACCTCAGGAACTTTCAGACTATCTATTAAAAAATCATTCCTTTCTTGGGCCAAGCATTGCATTGAGCACCCCCATATTAGAATTAGAAGAAAAGTCTTGATTTTTCGCATTGACACAAATCTAAGTGAAATAAATCACGTTTTGGCAATTGCAGAACGTTTACCAACTCGTGTTTGTACCTTTTCTAAGTTAAATCCTGTTAAGTAGATTGAGTCTTAAATTCTGAAGTGAAATGGAACTCTATTTCTGGATAATTCTGACGTTCCATATTTAATATAAATTCAGAAGGAGCCAAATACACGTCATTATTATCCTTATCCTTTAATATCTCTTGGTTCTTAATCCGAATAAACTCTGCTTTTTTTTCTGCATTGTCAGAAGTGATCCAACAGGCTTTGAAGTAATTTTTAGCTTGAAAGTCACATTTAGCGCCATATTCGTTTTCTAGTCTGTATTTTATTACTTCAAACTGAAGTTCTCCTACAGTCCCGATGATTTTTCTGCTTCCTATAGGCATCACGAATAATTGGGCTACACCCTCATCCGTAAGCTGTCTAACTCCTTTTTCAAGCTGCTTAGACTTCATAGGGTCTTTATTAATTACTTCCTTAAACATTTCTGGAGAGAAACTTGGAATTCCTTGGAACATCATCTTTTCCCCTTCTGTTAGGGTATCCCCTATTTTAAAATTCCCCGTATCATAGAGACCTATAACATCTCCTGGATAGGCTAAATCTATCACACTTTTCGACTGTGCTAAAAAAGCAGCGGGATTAGGAAATTTAAATTTCTTTTCTAATCGAATATGCCTGTAGAAAGTATTTCTCTCAAAAGTACCTGAACAAACCCTTAAGAATGCTATTCTATCTCTATGTCTAGGGTCTATGTTGGCGTGAATTTTAAAGATGAAACCAGTAAACTTAGGTTCAGTAGGAAAGACCTCTCTTGTATTGGTATGTCTAGGCCTAGGCGAAGGTGCTATCTCTATAAACTTATCGAGCATCTCCTGAATACCGAAGTTGTTTACCGCACTACCGAAAAATACTGGAGCTACTTTTCCTGCTCTATACTCCTCTACACTTAATGGGTCATATACCCCTTCTACTAATTCCACCTCAGTTCTCAGCTCTTCAGCAGCTTCCTCCCCTAACTGCTCTATTAGCTTCTTATCTTCTAAGCCATCTATAGAAACTTTGGTCTCAGCTATCTTCGTCTTATCGCCTTCGAATAAGTTTAAACTCTTATCATAAATCTTATAAACTCCCTGGAATGTCCTTCCTATTCCTATTGGCCAGGACATAGGCCTAACATTGATAGATAACTTCTCCTCTAATTCATCCAATAAATCGAAAGCATCTCTACCTTCTAAATCCATTTTATTTATATACACAATTACAGGAGTATCTCTCATTCTGCACACCTCCATTAATCTTTCAGTCTGAGCCTCTACTCCCTTTACACAATCGATTACCAGGATTACACTGTCAACCGCAGTTAGCGTTCTGTAGGTATCCTCCGCGAAATCCCTGTGACCGGGTGTATCTAATAAGTTAATAAGCTTGTCTTTATAATGAAATGCCATAACAGAGGTAGCTACAGAGATTCCTCTCTGTCTTTCTATGTCCATGAAATCCGAAGCAGCACTCTTCTTTATCTTATTATTCTTAACAGCCCCTGCAGTTTGAATAGCTCCACCAAATAAAAGTAATTTTTCGGTCAGTGTCGTTTTACCAGCATCTGGGTGACTTATAATTCCGAAGGTTTTCCTTTTTTCTATCTCTTGCTCTAGACTCATGACTGATTTTTCAGAGAGCAAAAGTATGAAAGCAAACCATTACACTGAGAATAGTCTAACGATTGATGAAATTTGATGGAAATCAATGATAGTTTATATTTATTAAATGAATAGACCTGCTCAATTTCTCGGGTCTTTACGAGTGGACCCCTCAGGTCTAATTTCGAGCTTATGAGTGGGCCTTACGGTCCTAAATTCGAACTTTTTAGAAAATTATTAAGTACGTTTGTGCTATGAAAAAAATAACTTATAGTTTTATAATATTATCAATTATATTTTTTGGATGTAAAAAGGAGGAAGGCATAATTGTAGAAGAACCGATTGAAGATATAACTGGATATAACATGCTGCTAATGGGGCATAGTTTCTTCAAACCGTATGCCAATAGAATAGGAGAAATAGCAATAGATGCTGGATTCGTCAATCATACCCAAACTTTTGTTTTTGAAGGAGGATCCAATGGTTTACCCATCA
>DDEI01000018.1 GCA_002336675.1 Flavobacteriales bacterium UBA1958
AAGAATTCAGGACGTCACGTAAGTATGGATGCACCTCTTAAAGATGGTGATGAAAGTAGTTCTAACATGTATGATGTACTTTCTGAAGGTGAATCTCCTTCTCCAGATATGGAGTTAATGACTGAGTCATTAAGAAAAGAGATAGAGCGTTCATTACGAACATTAACTACTAGAGAAGCAGATGTAATTAGACTTTACTTCGGTTTAAACGGAGAGCACCCTATGACCCTAGAGGAAATAGGAGAGCGTTTCGATTTAACTAGAGAAAGAGTAAGACAGATTAAAGAAAAGGCTATTAGAAGACTAAAACACACTTCTAGAAGTAGAATCTTAAAGTCTTATTTAGGATAATAGATCAACTTTATTTTATAATAGTAAAAACCCTCAATCACTGATTGGGGGTTTTTTATAAAACAAAAAAAGACCTAAACTTTAGCCCTCTATCCACAATAATCTAACGTATCCTCGTTTTGTCTTAAAGATTCATTTCTTTTGCAACGCGAAATAAAAAAATGATCAAAACAATTTATTCCATATTCCTGTCGGTTACAGTGCTTCTGGTTTTTTCATGTAGAAAAGATAAATTCAATACATCTTCTGATTTTCAGCTGGAGTTCAGTAGAGATTCTATTTTATTTGATACTGTATTTACCACTTTGGGCTCAGCCACTCAGGTTTTTAAAGTCTACAATCCAGACCAGAATAATTCTGTGGAAGTAGATTATTTCTCATTGAAAAATGGTTCTAATTCTAAGTTTAGAATAAATGTAGACGGAGAGTCTGGTGTAAAGGTGGAAAACATTACCATAGCTCCAAAAGATAGCGTTTTTGTTTTTGTAGAAGTAACCCTAGATGGGAATGATGAGGCACTGCCTTTTGTAGTAGAAGAAGAATTAGCAGTAAACTCCAATGGAAGCGAGCAGGAAGTAAAACTGATAGCTTGGGGACAAAACGCTATATTTCATACGGGGTCTACAATTAACGTAAATCTAGATGGTGACATAGAGTTTAATGGATATTTAGAATGTGATGAAGTATGGAATAATGAATTGCCTCATGTGATTTTCGGTACGGTGGGAGTGCCTCCAGAGTGCTGTTTAACGATTAACCCAGGAACACAGATATATGTTCACTCTGGTGGTGGTATCTTAGTAAATAATGGATGTATAGAATCGAATGGACAGCTCGGGAATGAAGTAGTATTCCAAGGAGATAGATTAGAGGCTGAATATGAAGACCTGCCTGGTCAGTGGGGTGTAGAGTTAGAAGTAGTAGCAGATTTAGGAATAGGGCCTGAGATAGTGACTCTTTCTAGAGGAGGGCTATGGCTTTCTTCACCTCAGCCTAGTTACTTAGAGCATACTATAATAAAAAATGGAATAATAGGTCTTCAGGTAGACTCTACAGGAGAGCTTAGTGGACAGACTGTAGCACTAAGAAATTGTCAAATTTATAATCATTCTGCTATAGGTGTTCTCGGTCAGGGTGCTAAGATGACTGGTTATAATAACTTATTTGCAAATTGCGGACAGTCTGCAGCTGCATTTCAATATGGGGGAGAATACATATTTGACCATTGTACATTTGCCAATTACTGGTCTCAGGGAGCTCGACAAGCTCCTTCATTTTTTCTAAATAATTACTACGAAGCCTCAGATGATTTAATAATAGAGAGGTCTTTAGGGGAGACTAGGTTTAGGAATTGTGCGTTTTACGGAGACAATGCTAATTTGGCTGATTATAGTGAGTTGATAGTAGACGTTTTGGACCCTGAAACTGAACAGTATGTTTTCCAAAATTGTTTGGTGGACACTGAGCAGGATATATCAGATCCACTTAAGTTCATTAATTTAATAAATCAGCAGAATGCATCGTTTCTAAATCCATCTAGTTATAATTTTAGGCCTACTCAAAATAGCCCGTTGAGGGAAGAAGCGTTACCTCTAGGAGGCGCCCTGGCAATCGATTTAGCTGGAGAATCTAGATTTACAGGATCGGCCCCAGATATAGGCTGTTTACAATATGTTCCCGATTAAATGAATTTAGTCCTTATGTTTCCAAACGTTTTGGGTTAGGCTTCGTAATAAAGTTCTGGGGTGGGGGTTGCCCAAACTCTTGTTGAAATCGTTTGAACAAAGGCGCTATAGAAACTGTTTAGTTCCTATTAATGCCAGACTGGATAAAGACAAGAAGTCTTCCGGATGTGCGGTAATTCACCTTTGTTTTAAGCAAAAAAACTTTTATAAAATTAGAATGGGCTATATCTCGCTTGTTTTTGTTCTTCTATAAGCTATCCGTTTAGAAATTAATATCTGATTTTAAAGTAACCTCTTGGGTCATTATTCGTAGTACACTGACGAGGGTTTAATCTCAAAGATTATAAACCAAGGAATGAGCACAGGAGTATTACAAGCATTAATGCAATTATTCGCTATCATAACAAAGAGTAGTGGTGATGAAGTTATACCTAATAACGGCCGAGATGTGATAGCTATTTTCTTGAGGCAACAGCTGAATAGAGATTTAGTTGAAAAATTTCTTACTTCTTATGATGTGTTTGTCGCCGTTCAGCAGGCTGCAGGTCTATCTAAAAATGGATTTAAGAAAAGAACTAGTCTTAATTCAGTAAAAATCCTGAAAATATGTGCGCAGATAAACGAAGAATTAA
Organism: Flavobacteriales bacterium UBA1958; assembly: GCA_002336675.1. Lineage (GTDB taxonomy): Bacteria > Bacteroidota > Bacteroidia > Flavobacteriales_D > Sanyastnellaceae > ASP10-05a. The sequence continues at coordinate 2,669 of DDEI01000018.1, forward strand.
CTCAGAAGGAAAAAGTATTCGTTCTTTTAAGATTGTTAGAGTTTACCAAAGATTCTTATGATGAGCTTCAAATAGCTTTATTCACAGAGTTTGTAAGCGATACATTCAATATTAGACGAAACATATTTGATGATTTAAAAGCACTTGTAAAATCTACTAGAGATGATGTTATAGATAATGAGAACTTCATCTACGCTTGTGGAGATCGCGAGTGGAATTATTCTCATGCTAAATTTATAGAGAAGTGTGGCTTAAAAGGAAAGTTGGTTTTCTATCGTGTGGAAGGTTTGAACATGTTTTTTTTAAAGGAATTTGGAGTCGACGATTTAACGTTAAGTGGACAGGTTTTAACTAGTTCTAATATTCATGTGTTTAATCAAGGGGCAAGTATACGAAGCCCCAATATAAACCCAGTCTATTACAGCGATGTAATAGGAAAAAGTATTGAGGGTGAAGCTTTTCATAATATTGAGTTTAAGGCAGAAAATGTCAGCTATTATTTTAAAGGAGGTAAACAAGGTTTACATCAGTTAAACATATTAGAGAAATCAGGTAACTTGATAGGTATAATGGGAGGAAGTGGCTCTGGTAAATCGACTCTTCTGAACGTATTAAACGGAAACCATAAACCTTCTTTTGGGTCAGTTAAAATTAATGGAATTGACATCCATAAGAGGCCTAAAGATATAGAAGGTGTGATTGGTCATATAGATCAGGATGATTTGCTGATTGAGGAGTTAACAGTATATGATAACTTGTATTTCAATGCAGAGTTATGCTTCAAAGATGACTCTACAGAGCAGTTAGAAGAGAGAACATTAGAAACATTAAATTCTCTTGGGCTTTTCGAAGCTAGAAATATAAAAGTGGGCACCCCTTTAAATAAGACTATATCAGGTGGTCAAAGAAAAAGATTAAACATAGCACTAGAGTTAATTAGAGAGCCTTCAGTTCTTTTTGTAGATGAGCCTACTTCAGGGCTATCTAGTAGAGACTCTGAAAATATAATGGATTTATTAAAGGAGCTTGCATTAAAAGGAAAGCTCGTTTTTGTGGTTATTCACCAGCCGTCTTCGGCTATCTTTAAGATGTTTGATAAGCTATTCTTGTTGGATCAGGGCGGATATCCTATTTACTATGGAAATCCAATAGAAAGTGTCATTTATTTCAAGAGATTAGTTAATCATGCTAACCTAGAAGAAAGTGAATGTATCAGATGTGGCGTCGTGAATCCCGAACAGATATTTAATATTATAGAGTCTAGAGTAGTAGACCAATATGGTGTGCTAACTGAACATCGAAAAATTTCACCCAGAGAGTGGAATAATTTCTTTAATGTAATTATTGGAAATCATATTTCTAGAGAATTTCAAACTCTAGAGGCTCCTCATAGCCTCTTTAAAATACCTTCCTTATGGAAGCAGTTTAAGGTTTTCTTAAAAAGAGATGTGTTAAGTAAATTGGCAAATACGCAGTATATAATGGTCAACTTCCTGGAAGCTCCAGCCCTGGCGTTAATTTTATCTTTCTTCACTAAGTTTTTTCAAACTAAAGAATCTGAGCAAGCATCTTACATATTTAGAGAGAGTGAAAACCTGCCTCAGTTTCTATTTATATCAGTTATAGTTTCTTTATTCTTGGGTCTCACAGTTAGTGCAGAAGAGATAATCAGAGATCAAAAAATAATTAAAAGAGAGAAGTTCTTAAATTTAAGTAGAGGAAGTTACCTAATTAGTAAAATAGGAATAATGTTCTTCATTAGTGCTGTTCAAGCATTAACCTATGTGTTGGTTGGGAATATCATACTAGAAATAAAAGGAATGTGGCTTGAATATTGGATAATACTCTTCAGTACATCTTGCTTTGCAAATTTATTGGGATTAAACATATCAGCCAGCTTTAACTCTGCCAAAGTAATCTACATTATAATTCCCATACTCATTATTCCTCAGCTCTTATTTAGTGGAGTTATAGTGAAGTTTGATAAGTTATATCCACTATTCTCATCTCAAAGTGAAGTTCCTTTTATAGGTAACATAATGGCTAGTAGATGGGCGTATGAAGCCTTGGCAGTTTACCAGTTTACTGACAATAAATTCTCTAAAGAATTTTACTCCTTTGAAAAAGATAAAAAATATTACGTATGGAAGAAGGATTACTGGTTAAAAGAATTGAACAATAAACTAAACAAGTGCAAGAGTAACTTTAGTGATCCCGAAAGTATTATCGATTTCAGTTACGAGTTAATTATCATTAAAAATGAACTTGAAAAGGAAAAGAAATTGGTTCCAGGTTTAGCTATTTCTACTGTAGAAATTAATAGAAAAAATATTTCAAAAGAAAAAATAGCTGAAATAGAAACTACATTAGAAGATTTGAGAGATTTCTATTTAAGAAAGTACTCTGCAGCAAACATTAAGAAAGAGAATAGGTTGACTGAACTAATAAACGTTCCTGGTGGAAGGGAGGCTTATTTAATGCTAAGAGACGACTATAGTAATTTAAGTCTAGAAGATTTAGTGACCAATAGCAATGATTTAAATCCTCTGGCTGAATATCAAAACGAATTAGTACAGAAGTCGAACCCGATTTACCTGACTCCTACTAAAGGGTTTTTTGATGCTCACTTCTATTCTCCAACTAAGAACTTTTTCGGAATTCAGATGAGTACATTTGCCGCCAACTCAATGATTATATGGCTAATGGTGTTTTTGTTGAGTACATTACTTTTCTTTGATGGATTACGGAAAGGAGTCGCATTTAGTTCGCAGAAAATTTCACAATTAAGGCTGAGGTTAATTAGAAAGATAAAGAATTAAATCTCTTCTACTTCTATCATTTTAAATGTAATGTCTATTATAGCATCATAGTCTTCGCCAGCTTCAAGCATATCCTCGTCATCTTCTTCGTAATACCAATTAATAGTTACGGGATTATCAATCCGTTCCAGCTTCTTAAATATATCTAAGAGACACTTGCTACTACTTGTGTTGAAGTATTCTAGTTGCACGTTTAGGACAGTTTTAGAGGGCGTACTAGCAGAATAGTTTTCTGTCCAGTTAATGAGAGGTTTGTAGAATTCAATAGAGTTTTCAGGAATAGATCTTCCTTTTAATAATAACACACCGTTTTCAGAACTGAATTCTACAGTTGGTGTTTTAGGTGTGCCTTTGAGTTTAATACTTTCCATTATTAATTGATTTTTACATTCAGACTGAAGAAAGAGTAATTTTCGTCAAAAGGATCGAATCCATATTCTAATGGTTCACTTGATTTTCTGCCGATATCAATTAGGCCAAGCCCCGCACCTCCAGAGGCACTGGACTTTCCTTCAGTTAGTACTGTTTTATATAATTGTTTTAATCCTTCTTTATTCAAAGAATTAATTTCTTTTAGTTTTGATTTGAAGCTCTTAATTTTAAAATCATTAATCAGATTCCCTGTTACTATAGAATAACCTTCTATATTTTTAGCGATCATAACTACTACGGACATATCGCCTTCATTATTTTCATTAAACTCTGCATTATGATGGTAAAGATTCTGTAGGCACTCTACTAGAATATTGAATACCCTCTTCTTTACTTTAGATGATTCATTTTTAAGTTCTAGTTTATTTTCAATAAGCTCTATGATAGCAGAGATTAAATCGCCTGTAATAGCACCTTTGAAGGAGAGGAGAATATTATTCTTCTCCATGTCTGAATAGAAATCAAATATGTTAAATGGTTTTGACAATTTTTTTTGCTGATTTACAAATTTATTTCCAATGATACTTTTAGAAGTCATTTTCTTAATTAGTTATAAACATAAAATTCGGATTACCTTATCGTCTGAAAAGAACATACTTTTGTCCCATGGTTATGGGAGAAAATAATTCGGAAGAGTGGTTTGAGAGTTGGTTCAATACGAAGTGGTATCACATGCTATATCAGAATAGAGACTTACAGGAGGCTGAGAAATTTATTCAAGCGCTGATACATAAATTACAACTCCCTAAATCTTCAGCATTACTGGATGCAGCTTGCGGGGCAGGCAGACATTCTGCTCAATTAAATGCTATGGGTTATGAGGTGCATGGATTTGATTTAAGTAAAGAAAGCATAGATAGGGCCAGGGTTTATGAGTCGAATTCATTGAAGTTCTCAGTTGCCGATTTACGCTCTTTTAGAACAGATAAAAAATTCGATGCAGTGTTCAGCTTTTTCACAAGCTTCGGATATTTTGAGACAGAGAAAGAGACTATTGCAGTTTTGGAAAATTTCAGGAATGCCTTAAATCCAAAAGGAATTTTAATGATAGATTTTTTAAATGCAGTCAAAGTAAAAGATGAATTGGTACTAAATGAATCTAAAACTGTGGATGGTATTGAATTTCGTATCAATAGGAAGTTAAATAAAGGAAGAATTGAAAAGGATATTCAATTCATAGCAGAATCGAAAGAGTACAACTTTAGCGAAAAAGTAAGTGCTTTTGAGATTAAGGATTTTGAGCAGATGCTCGAAAAGACTTCTTTCAGAATAAAAGAGATTTATGGTTCTTATCTTTTAAATGATTTTTCTGCAAACCAAAGCCCAAGATTGATAATTTTGGCTGAGAAAATTTTATAATGAAAATACTCCTTCTTATTTTTATTCCTCTTACGGCAGGTATGATTGCATATTTTCTCAAAAATTTATCTACTCGAATATTTAAACTAACACTGGCTTTAAGTGGAGCTTTTGTTTTGGCAATGTGTTTTATGCACTTGCTACCTCATGTCTATCATGTCCTTTCTGATGTATATACAAACGGACACCTTTTGGTAGGCGCTGCAGTGTTAAGTGGTTTTTTAATCCAAATAAGTCTGGATTGGCTTACAGGAGGTATAGAGCATGGTCATTCTCATGTTCATGAAAATCAGAAATTTCCTATTGGATTGCTTATCGGTTTGTGTATTCATGCCTTCATAGAAGGACTTCCTCTTCATGACCATGGACATGAGAATAATCATCTTCTTCTAAGTGTTCTAGTTCATAAATTCCCCGTCGCACTTATTTTGGTCTTGGTTTTTAAAAGTTATAATTTAAGTCAGATTAAGTCTTGGTGTTATCTAGTGTTATTTACATTAATGGCCCCACTGGGAATATATGTAAGCCAGCTGTTTGAAAATTCTATTGAGAACATTGGAAACGTGATGATGCTTATTACAGGAGCTGTTATTGGAGTTTTACTGCATATTTCTACCACCATTCTTTTTGAGGCAGGAGAGAACCATAAATATAACGCTACTAAGTTGTTAATGATAGTTTTAGGGTTTGTTCTCGCATTTTTCACGAGTATGTAGCTTAGGCTTACCAGGAAAATCTGATTTATTTTTAAAAATTAATTGTCTTTTAATCGCCATAGTTTTTCTTTCTTAAATTAATTTCAATCTCATGAATAAACTGACTGACAGAATAATAAAAAAAGAACCTAAAACGCAGCCAAACAATCCTCTTCATGGTGTTAGGCTTGATTTTATCCTAAATCAGTTATTCTTAGAGTATGGCTGGGAAGGTCTGGCGAAAGAGGTAAACATCAACTGTTTTAAAAGTAATCCAACCACGAAGTCTAGCCTTACATTTTTAAGGAAAACTCCTTGGGCCAGGGTAAAAGTGGAAAAATTATACTTGCAGGTATTTAGCAAATAGCAGAATGAATTCTAAGGTATTTAAAATATTAGGCCCTGGAATTCTATTCGCCTCTACTGCCATAGGAGTAAGTCACTTAGTTCAGAGCACACGTGCGGGAGCAGATTATGGATTCACTCTTTTTTGGGCCATTTTACTTGCTAATCTATTTAAATATCCGTTTTTCGAGTTTGGTTCTAGATATGCTAGCACGAAAGGAAAATCTATCATAGACGGATATGCAGCTATGAGTAAATGGATGCTCTACCTCTACTTACTTATCACTATCGGAACTATGTTCTTTGTGTCTGGAGCCGTTTGTGCAGTTACCGCAGGGTTTCTCCAAAATCTCTTTGGTTTAAAAGCCATTTTCGGAGAAAACAGCACACTTTACACGAATTTAATTCTAATAATTTTTGGGACTGCTATACTCGTCCTAGGCAAATACAGGGCACTAGACTACATTATTAAACTGATAGGAATCACTCTACTTATCTCTACGCTTGTGGCCTTTGCGCTTACTTTGTGGAATGGCCCCGTTTCTGAAGGAGAATTATTCGGGGATTTCTCATGGAAAGGAAGTGATGTGCTTTTCCTTATAGCGCTCATGGGATGGATGCCTACTGCAGTAGATTTATCTGCATGGAATAGTCTGTGGACACTAGAAAGAATAGAACAAACCAACTATAAACCTTCTTTGAAAGACACCATTAGAGAATTCAATTTTGGCTATCTGGTCTCCGCTTTTCTTTCAGTTTGTTTCCTCACCTTAGGAACTTATATAATGTTCGATTCTGGAGAAACATTAAGTGGCTCAGGATCAGTATTTGCCAACCAAGTAGTTAACATGTTTACCTCAAGTATTGGAGAATGGAGTTACATCATTATAGCAGCATCTTCTTTTAGCATCATGCTAGGCACATTTATAGCTGTGCTGGATGGATATGGAAGGGCGTTATCTAGAACTGCCACTTTGGTATTGAAAAAAGAACAGAACACTTCTAAGACTTATAACATCTCCTTGCTATTAGCGGCTAGTGGAGCGTTTGGTTTAATCTATTATTACCTCATAGCTGAGCAAAATGGACAAGGCTTTAAATCCTTAGTAGATATGGCCACTGCGCTATCATTTTTGGTAGCTCCGTTTATAGCTATAGCTAATTATTCCCTAGTCACGAATAAAGACTTTCCAGAGCACAGTAAGCCTCCAAAATGGTTAAGAGCTCTAAGCGTTCTAGGAATACTTTTCTTGGTCATATTTAGTATTTACGGATCTATAGAAATTTATAAGCTTTATTTTTAACTAAGCGTTGAAACCCTTTTTTTCTAAACGGCATAGAATAAAAATAGAAGATTTTGAACTAGATGAAATAACCTCTTTTATTTACATAATGCCACTTATCTTTGCCAACATCTTCTAACAAGAACATTTACACAAATAACTGACTAGAGACATGGATTTTTTCGACCGAATTTTATTAGGAAATTCAATTAAAGACTGGGCCATCGCGATAGGGATTGTAATCGTAACCTATATCGTAACAAAGATTGTATATTGGTTTACCTCAAACATCATTAAAAAATTCACAGCCAAGACGAAAACAAACCTCGATGATGTCTTAATCGATAAACTTGAAAAACCTATTCAATATTCCATCTTAATACTTGGTTATTGGATTGCCATACATCGTTTAACTATTGAGAATACAAGTTTGCTTTCTTGCCTCGAAGGAATTGCCCATTTATCTATAGTACTTACCCTTACCTCTATCGCCTCTAAAATATTTGACGCACTTGTTAAAGAAGTGGTAATGCCTTTGGTAGAAAAAACTGAAGGTGGTGAAGGTAATTACATTCTACCCGTACTGTCCAAAGCAGTAAACGGTGCGATTTGGTCATTTGGAATCATAATAGGACTCGACAATATTGGATTTGATATTACGGCCATGATTGCGGGGCTTGGGATTGGTGGTTTAGCTTTGGCTTTAGCCGCACAAGATTCTGTGAAAAATATTTTTGCTGGAGTCATGATTTTCCTGGATAAACCTTTTAAGCTAAAAGATCGGATACAGATCGAGGGATTTGATGGTGTTGTCGAGGAAGTTGGTTTAAGAAGTACAAGAATTCGAACTTTAGACGGTCGAATCGTAACCATTCCAAACAGCACATTTACAGATAATAGTGTTATCAATGTAACTTCTCAACCCGCGTTAAAAGTAGTTTTAAACTTAGGTCTAACCTATGATACAGATGCAGCAGATATGCAAAAAGCGGTTGATGTTTTGCGACAAATTGTTTCGGACAACGCAGCTATTTTAGAAGAAGAGTGCTCGGCTGGCTTCAAAGACTTTGGAGATTTCTCTCTAGGAATTCTATTTATTTATTACGTTAAGCCCAATGCGCATTGGTTAGACTCTCAAAATGAGATAAGCAAAGAGGTACTCAAGCGATTTACGGAAGCAAAACTAGACTTCGCCTTTCCAACGCAGACATTGTTGAATAAAGTAATTGATTAAAGCATATTCTTTTCTGTGCGTCCTACATTTATAAATAATTGCACAGAATCTTTGAAGGATATATATTAAATAATAATCGGCTTCAGAAATATATTCATAAAGTATCTATAAGATGGATTGGATGAATTCAAAGATGAAAGCTTAGCCTATCAATTTAACGTTCTATTCAATGGTTCTGATTCAAATTATAAAAACAGACTCCGTAATAAGAGAAACTAAAGTTGATGGTCAGTCTTAATTTCGCTGTACCTTTGAATTTTAGATTCACATACCCATGTTCCAAGACCTTAATATCAATAAATACCTCCTAAACGCTATAGAAGACTTAGGATTTGAGAAGCCTACCCCTATTCAAGCTGAAGCTTTTCCAGTAATTAAGTCTGGAAAAGATGTGATAGGGATTTCTCAAACGGGAACTGGAAAGACGATGGCCTATATGATGCCCATCCTAAACGACCTGAAATTTAGTAGTCAAGTCAATCCTAGAGTTCTAGTCCTTGTGCCTACAAGGGAACTCGTAGCCCAAGTGTTAGAAAACATAGAAGAGTACTCCAAGTACATCACGCTTAGAGCAGTAGGAGTTTATGGAGGAACCAATATAAATACTCAAGCACAATCTGTAATGCAGGGCTGTGATATAGTGGTAGGAACGCCAGGAAGGCTTTATGACTTAACGCTGAATAATTCTCTTTCTCTTAAAGCTATAAAAAAACTAGTGATAGATGAAGTGGATGTAATGCTCGATTTAGGCTTTAGATTTCAGCTTACAAACATCTTTGAACTACTTCCAGTAAAAAGACAAAACATAATGTTCTCTGCCACTATGACTGAGGATGTAGAGGAGTTAATAGCGGATTTCTTTGAGGAGACGCATAAGATTGCAATTGCAATCAGCGGAACACCGCTCGAAAACATTCAGCAGGTATGCTATCCCGTATGGAATTTTTACACCAAGGTTAATTTATTAGCTCATTTACTTAGAAATAAAAAAGAGTATACTAAGGTTCTTATATTTATAGATAGTAAAGCCAAAGCAGACAGACTACATTCTAACCTAGATGAAGTGCATTACATTAAATCTGGGGTAGTACATTCTAATAAATCTCAGAATTACAGATTCAAATCTATCGAGGATTTTGATTCTGGTAGAAGCAGAGTATTGATAGCCACGGATGTAATGGCTAGAGGGTTAGATTTAGACCAAATTACTCACGTAATCTGTTTTGATACACCTGAATATCCTGAAAACTACATGCACAGGATAGGAAGAACAGGAAGAGCAGAGCATGAAGGAAAATCTATTCTACTTTATACTGAAAAAGAAAAAAGGTACAAGGATGACATAGAAGAATTAATGAAAATAACCATTGAAGAGATTCCATTTCCAGAGGAAGAGGTAGAGATAAATCATAAGTTAACTCCAGAAGAGCGACCAAAAGTAAAGGAATTAAACACCAGAGTAAAAAGAACTGTTGGTGGGGCTTCCTCCCATGAAAGGAGTGAAAAGAACAGTAAAACACCTATGGGTGGTTCTTACAGAAGAAAGCTAGCTGAAAAATATAAAAAGCCTAAAACAAGAGGCGATAAAAATCAAAATAAAAAGAAGCGATAATTGGTGATATTAGTGGCTGCAGCCTTCATATTAATTCCATTAATATTTTAGTTTAGAGCGATGCGCACTCTCGTAATGTAAACCCTTAGATTTGGACGGTTTCGAAATTTTTCTTAAAGGGGCTAACACTTTCCCTTCATTTAGCCAAAGTATATCCCAATAAGGGAGAAGATATTTTTTACTTCAACTCAGCTAGAATTGTCTCTATTCCACTTACCTTATCATCTATACTCACCTTTAAATCCGTTCCGATAGGTAAGAATACATCTACTCGTGAACCAAATTTTATGAATCCGAATTCTCTACCTTGAACGACTGCATCTCCTTTATCTGCATAATGACAAATTCTTCTAGCTACTGCTCCCGCTATTTGTCTGACTAATATTTCCCTCCCTTTTTCATCCTTTATTACCAGGGTAGTTCTCTCATTATCAGTAGATGATTTAGGATGCCACGCCACTAAAAATAATCCCGCGTGATATTTAAAGTATTGTACTATTCCAGAAATTGGATTCCAATTCACATGTACATTAAGTGGAGACATGAAAATAGACACTTGAATTCTCTTATCCTTGAAATATTCTGTCTCTTCAGTTTCTTCTATCACGACCACTTTTCCGTCTGCTGGACAGATTACTTGATCAGAATTCGCAGATAAGACTCGTGTAGGTACTCTAAAAAACTGTATAACCAATCCAAACATAATGACTGATAACAAGATGAAAATAACCGTTAACCATGAAGGTGCTGCGAGGGCATAACTGAGTACCGGCGGAGTCGAGAATAAGAAATAGGCTATTAAAACAATTTTTTTACCCTCTCTATGGAATTTCATTATGACATAATTTTGACTATAGCAAAAATAACAGGAACGCTCAAAAAGACTCCATCAAATCTGTCTAATATGCCTCCATGTCCGGGCATAAAACTTCCAGAGTCCTTAACCCCTTTATTTCTTTTCATTTGGGACTCGAATAAATCTCCCATAGCTCCCAGTATAGAAACAAGCAACGCTAGAACATACCAAGATAAACCCGGGATTTCAAGCCCAAACTTTAAGAGAAAATAAGCTCCTATCAGCGCTGACAAAACTCCTCCCACTAATCCTTCCCATGTTTTTTTAGGAGAAACTTTAGGCAGTAGTTTATGTCTTCCTAAGAACTTACCAAAGATGTACGCCCCAGTATCACTTAGCCACAAAAGAACAAAAAAGGATAGGATAACTTTCCATTCATAATACCCTGATATAAACGCCAGCATATAGAGCATTATAAATGGCATAGTAACATAAACTTGACTAAATATAACATGGGCCCAGTCACTTAAACGAAGTCTTTCTTTGGGAAGTAGAACCGATAAAATGCAAGTTGAAGTGAACAAGATCAATCCTATTAAGACTAAATCTGCCAGCTTAAATCCTTCTAAACTCAATGCAGCAAATAATAAAACAGAAAGAACTACCCCTATGGATTTTTTAAATTCTGAAACTTTTTCTTGGAGGCTTGAATACTCCCAGTTTCCTATAATTACAATCACTAAAAATAGCCAGAAGCATGATGTGGAATTAAATACAATTCCACTAATCATAACTATTAAAAAAACTACGCCTGTAAACAATCTTAATAGTAAATCACTCATGACCAAGACTCTATTAAATGCTTAGCTCTAATCACATTGTCTCGTTTTACAAATAACTCGACTTCTCCAATGTGCACATGAGCAGAATCCTTCTGATTGAGAGCTAATGCGGAAATACCATCATTCTGTAGTTGAATTCGAAACATTTCCACCTTAGGCTCGAAGGTATCTGAATAGACTTTTATCCATTCCTTATCCATTATTCAGCTGGTGAATCTTTAGATGACTCTTCCATAGAATCATCTTCCGTTGGAGAAATATCCTCTTCATCCTCCGGCATATCATTTATAGACTCAGATACTCTCGCTCCTTCCGGTCTCGCTCCTATTATTTCTTCTAGATCGTCCTTGAAAATCACTTCTTTCTCGAGTAATTTTTCAGCCACTTTAGTTAGCTTTTCTTTATTGCTACGCAATAACTCTATAGCTCTCTGATATGATGTTTCTATAAGCTTACTTACCTCCTCATCTATAACCCTTGCAGTATCGTCACTATAAGGCTTAGTGAACTGATTCTGACCAGATGAGTCATAATAACTAATATTCCCGATCTTATCATTAAGTCCATAAACAGTAATCATGGCGTATGCTTGCTTGGTGACTTTCTCTAGGTCACTTAATGCGCCAGTAGAAATTTTTCCAAAAATGACTTCTTCAGCTGCCCTACCTCCTAAAGTAGCGCACATTTCATCTAGCATTTGTTCCGTTGTAGTAATCTGTCTCTCTTCTGGAAGATACCATGCTGCTCCTAGACTTTGACCCCTAGGAACAATAGTTACTTTCACTAATGGAGATGCGTATTTTAATAACCAACTTACAGTAGCGTGACCTGCTTCATGAAATGCTATCGCTTTTTTCTCTTCTGGAGTAATTATTTTATTCTTCTTTTCTAATCCTCCTATCACTCTATCTACAGCGTCTAAGAAATCCTGACGTGTCACTTGCTTTTTATCTTTTCTAGCAGCTATTAATGCCGATTCATTGCAGATATTCGCTATATCGGCACCAGAAAACCCTGGAGTTTGCCTAGCTAAGAAATCAACATTAATATTAGTAGATACCTTAATAGGCTTCAAATGAACATCGAAAATTTCTTTTCTTTCATTTAAGTCTGGCATATCTACATATATCTGTCGATCAAATCTACCAGCTCTCATTAAGGCACTATCTAAAACGTCTGCTCTGTTGGTCGCGGCCAAGATGATTACACCTGAGTTAGTTCCAAAACCATCCATCTCCGTCAAGAGTTGGTTTAATGTATTTTCTCTTTCATCATTACTCCCCATGCCAGCATTCTTTCCTCTAGCTCTTCCTATGGCATCTATTTCATCTATAAATATTATAGATGGTGCTTTTTCTTTGGCCTGTTTAAATAGATCTCTCACTCTACTAGCTCCAACACCTACAAACATTTCTACAAAATCAGACCCTGACAATGAGAAAAAAGGAACTTGCGCTTCTCCTGCTACTGCTTTAGCCAATAAAGTCTTACCTGTTCCTGGAGGACCCACTAAAAGTGCTCCTTTTGGAATCTTAGCTCCAAGTTCAGTATATTTTTTAGGATGTTTTAAAAAGGATACAATTTCTTCTATTTCTTCCTTAGCTCCTTCTAAACCGGCCACATCATTAAATGTAACATTAGTTCCTTTTCCTTTCTCAAACAATTTAGCCTTGGACTTTCCAATATTGAATATCTGACCTCCACCTGGACCATTTCCACCAAGTCTTCTCATCATGATTATCCATATAGCTATAAATACTCCTATGAATAGTAACCATGTAAAAAGTTGTTGCATAGAGTCGTCCGTCTGAGTATTTTCTAATTCAAAATCTCCAACATTGGCTGCCGCTAATAGCTCTTTTACTGTTTCTTCAGTACCTGAAAGGACACATGTGTAATGTGGTCCATCTGGAGAAACACTGCTAAAAAAACCGGTAGATTTAAAATCATCTTTTTTAGATTCAAATGCCGACTCAGACAATGTGATTAGCGCTATTCGACCATCCTTTATAGAAATGGATTTAACCATATTAGAATCTATAAGGTTGGTTAAACCTGGGACTTGACTCAAATTTCTAGCCTCTGACCTTGGACCCATTAAATTTATGCCAATAAGCACTACTGCTATAACAGCATAAATCCAATAAAAGCTGAATCCTGATTTTTTTTTCGGATCTAATGATTTTTTTCTCTTTTTAGGAGACTTATTCTCGTTTTCTGACATATAATGTTTTATTATACTAATTCTTTTATTCTCTCTATTTTAGCATCAGCCCAAAGATCTTCTAAAGCATAAAAATCTCTAGATTCCTCCGTAAAAATGTGCACTACTAACTCAGAGTAATCCATTAAAATCCATTCAGCATTGTTTTTCCCTTCTACATGCCAAGGACTATCATCTAATCCTAATTCAGTTTCTTTAGAAACAGAATCTGCGATGGACTTAGCATTGGTGCTTGATCTGCCAGTACATATAACGAAATAATCGCTTACTGAACTGTCTGTTTCCCTTAAATCTAATATGGAGATGTTCTCTCCCTTGACGTCTTGAATCCCCTTAATTACTAGATCCAATAATGATATACTTTGTGTCAATGTATTCCTACGCTTTAAATGAGTATTAATCTAGCAAATGTACTATTTTTTACCTCCTAATGTCACGTCTAAAAGTCACCTAATAATCAAGGCAATTAAGCTCATGAATACTCTATTTATAGGTCAAAATAAAATCACCCTACAAACTATAGACTCGACGAACAATTATGCAGCCAAACTCATAAAAGTGTCATATGTGCCAGATGGTACTGTAATTATGGCACAAACTCAAACCCAAGGTAGAGGGCAACGTTCAAACGTCTGGCATAGTGAGCCTCACATGAATCTCCTCTGTAGCTTTATTCTTCAGCCTAAGACTCTCGGGACGGATAAGAGCTTTTACATGAGCGCGATGTCAGCTTTAGCCGCAAAAGAAGCTATACAGGAGGTATCTCCTCAATCAGATGTTAAAATAAAGTGGCCTAATGACATTATCCTGAATGATAAAAAGGTAGGAGGCATACTAATAGAAAACTCTGTGGTTAAAGGCTTAATAAAATTTGGTATCATAGGAATTGGAGTAAATGTTAACCAAAGCGAGTTTTCTTTTTCGCGTGCTACATCTATCAGAAATGAAACTAATAAAGTGATGGACTCAGATTTTCTTTTAAAAATCATCTCTGAAAAATTAGAAAAATGGTATCTAATTTTGCTTAGAGAAGGCTATCATGATATTATAACGGCCTATAATAAGACCTTATGGAAAAGAGATTTAGAGAATAAAATTGATATGGAAGGAAAGTCTCTGGTAGTCACCTCTCTTTCTGTAAGAGAAGACGGCTCTATCAGTTTCTCTCACAAAGGAAGTCTAAAAACAGCGAGCTTTTCAGAGGCTCAAATAAGCTACGAATAATATGTATCTGCTTTCTTAATGATATAATCAAAGAGGCCTTTAAGAGGTTTAACCACCATCATCTTCAGCATCATATTAAGCTCAGCATCGCAAATAATCTGTGCGATAGAATGATTTTCATCTTGAGGATTAACATGAAGATTTATAGTAAAAGGAAAAGGACTCTTATCAGTAGCTACCAAAACAATATGCTCTTCTGTAGAATTCTTAGAGAACTTTAATCCGATAACATATGTCCCCATAACTTTGAAGGAACAAGTCTGAACGTCTGATTCCCAATCCGAAATTTTATCCGTAGGAAGGTATTTCTTAAGGTTGTTTAGATTGCTTAAATCTTGATAAACGGCTTTCGGATCCGTTTTTAAGTGGCCTTTTTCACTTTCTATTCGAGTCATCAGATTTAATTAAGCTTTCCACGTAGATGGTGATACTCTCCACTCTTTTATTCCTTCTATTTCAGATTCATTTAAAAACCCGCTTTGAAATGCCTGTTTTACAAGGCTTTCATAATTACTTAGTGTAATTAGCTCACAATTGGCATCGGCAAAAGCAGTTTCTGCTTTTTCAAATCCATAGGTAAAGATGGCTACCATTCCTTTAACATTAGCTCCAACATCTCTTACAGCTTTAACAGCTTTTAAACTACTCATGCCAGTACTTACGAGGTCTTCAATGATTACTACATTCTGCCCTTCGTTTAACACTCCTTCGATTTGGTTCTGCATTCCGTGACCTTTCATCTCTGAACGTATATAGCAGAATGGTATCCCTAACTCCTGAGCTACTAGAGCTCCTAAAGCTATTCCGCCAGTGGCCACGCCCGCTATAACATCAGGTTTAGCATATGTTTCTTCTATAATCTTAACGAACTGCTGACGAATATATGTTCTTATGGTAGGATAAGAGAGTGTTAATCTGTTATCACAATATATAGGACTCTTCCACCCGGAGGCCCATTCAAAAGGCTCTTTTGGAGAAAGTTTAATAGCTTTAATTTGAAGCAAAAATTCTGCTACTTTTAACGCGGATTCATCCCATACAGTCATGTGCCAAAAGTATAAAGTTTTCCTGAATGAACGATATGTTTTATTAACAAATGAATGGCCTAAAAAGCTTGAGAAATCAAAGAACTTTCTCGCTCTTCATTCAAATGACAAATCAGCCGTCATTGCGGCCTTCGATAGTTTTCAGAGCAATGAAGATATAATGAAATTAATTATTGTTCATAACGACACAGAAGAACTCTGGGATACTTTTAAATCATTATTTGAGATTATTCCTGCTGCAGGGGGGTTAGTCTTCAATGAGAATAATGAATGTTTAATGATTTTCAGAAGAGGAATGTGGGATTTACCAAAGGGTAAAATAGAAAAAAAAGAGAAGATAAAACAATGTGCTTTGAGAGAGGTAGAAGAAGAGTGCGGCATTACTCATATTAACCTAGAAGATGAAATAACCATCACTTATCATATTTACAACCTTAAAGGAACCTCTTGCTTAAAACCGTCTCATTGGTTTTTAATGCGGGTAGATGGCTCCCCCATGCTTATCCCCCAAGCTGAAGAAGATATAGACAAAGCTAAATGGGTAACTATGGAAAAAGCCAACGAACTTCTCGATGAGGCTTTCCCTTCTATAAAAGAAGTGTTTAAAGCTTACGGAACTAGAGTTTAGTTCTTGACTATTTTTTTTAGCGTGTCCGTGATCCCTTCCTCTGGGCTAAATGTGTAGTCTAGCATTATTTCACCATTTGGATTTAGCAGAAAATACTGCGGAACAGTCACTAAATTTAATTTCTCTTTTAACAACTTGTCTCCGTTTCCGAAAAGAAAAAGCCAATTATAGGTCCTATGTTCCATTAAGAAATTTTGAAAATTTGACCAATCCTCATCCATACATATAGAAACGAACTTAATTTGATTTCCGAATTTTCGCTCTAACTCTTTCACCTTTTCCTGATGCCCACAGGACTCTATATTCCAAGAAGAAAAGACGGATATATAAACAAACTGACCTCTCCATGATTCGAGCTCGTGGCGTTCATTATCCAGATCTAATAATAAAAAGTTTTTAGGAACATAGCCTTTCTTTCCTTTTACAAGTTCTCTCCTGAAGTTACTGGCTATGGATTTATTCTCCGCGAATCCACCTCTAAGAATCAGCTCCAACACCACCGTTACATCCCTGCTAGGAATATTCGGGAGATTCAATCCATTTTCTAATCCTGCCAGTAAAATAAACTCTATGTTTTTTATTTTATCACTAGGAAACAATGGTCTAATCTCCATTATGGCGCTATCTAGCTGAAGTTTATATAACTGATTTACGAATTGATTTCTATTGTCTGATAAATATATCTCTTCAAATACATTTCTGTAATGAGATTGATAAAATGAAATAAACTCCAGGTTAGTTAAGTAGAGTTTTCCTTGACAGTATTTTTCTCGGATTTCTCTTTCATTTCTACCTAATAAACTTTCGAGTTCAGCCATCATATATCTCGCAGAAATAGAAATGTAATCTTCCTTTTTCGTGTCTATTTGTTCTGCTAAGAGCATTTTATCAAACGAGGCTATTAACTTCTGAGCCCGGTCTTTTTCTAGTACTATATCATATTGTCTATCATTTCTTTTCGCCATATCTATTTTCTTTACTTCAGCACTTAAATTCTTCTGAAGGGCAGATGATGGAGAAGAAAGAATCTGATATATCTCTGGGTAATTCTCATCATAAAACTCGGCATGAATTCTATTAAGAGACTCCATCAGAACATTAATATCATCTGGAATTAAGTCTATAAAAGATACACTACACCAGTTAGTATTCGTGAACTTGATAGGAGCCTTAGCTTTGGAGATATCGAACGAAACATTATAAGAATCAGAATTCCCTAAATAAAATTGAGCATTTACCGTCCCTATCCTAAGTATAACTAACTCATTTTCATTAGACTCTATAAATAGCTTGAAATCACCATTTGAGTCTATCAGTAAAGTCTCCTCTACCTTCATAGACAGAGTAAAGTACTCTTCATAAGAAAGAACAGTTAACTGTTCCCCCTCAGAACCAGGAGCAGTTCCTATGACTTCATAGGTATTCCCATAAACCAAATTGCTAACTAATGCCAACAGTAACAATGTAAAAGTCCTCTGTATTTTATTCCTCAAGTTTGATTCCGTTTGGTAGAAAGTCAGAAACGTCCCCACCGTTTAAATATATCTCACGCACGATGGATGAATTTATTGCAGAGAACTCTGGAGCATTCACTAAAAACACTGTTTCTATAGATTTATCTAACTTTTTATTGATCTGAGCTATGGACTGCTCGAAATCTAAATCTCTAGAATTTCTTAACCCTCTAAGAATAAATTTCGCCTCTTGAACGTTGCAATAATCGACCGTAAGCCCAATATACGAGTCTACTTTAACTTGTCCAATCCCTTTAAAAGTATCAGTAATAATAGCTTTTCTCTTCTCTAGACTTAACATATATTTCTTCTGAGAGTTTTCCCCTATAGCCACTATAATTTCATCAAACATGAGCATAGCTCTTAGCACTATGTTTTGGTGTCCAATGGTGAATGGATCAAATGACCCCGGAAATACTGCTATTCTTTTCATTATTCGAAGAAGGTAAAGAAAACTGAGCCAAATTTCTTAGTCTTTACGAAGTTTTTGTGTGTTGTGAAATCTGTTTTTGCGGAATGCTCAACAATGAGCATACCATCTTTGTTAAGAAGCTTGTTTTCGAATACCAAGTCTGGAAGAGTCGTTCTTTCTTCTAAATCAAAAGGCGGGTCCGCGAATATCAGATCATACTTATTATAATCCTGGCGCAAGTGTATAAAAACGTCTGACCTATAGACTTCTATATTCTCGATGCCCCATTCGCTCGCTATTCCAGAAAGGAATTTATAACTATCCTTATTAATATCTACACTTGTGACCTCGGAAGCTCCCCTACTTATGAACTCAAGAGAGATATTACCTGTCCCGAAAAAACAATCCAAGACTTCTAAGCCTTCTATTTCGATAGTATTATTGAGTACATTGAATAATCCTTCTTTAGCGAAATCTGTTGTCGGCCTTAAATCAAAGTACCTAGGAACTTTAATTCTTCTTCCTTTATGAATTCCCGATACTACCCGCATTGAAATGAATTTATTACTGTAAAGAATTCTTGTTTATTAACGTCAGAAGAGTCATTCAGTAATTTTTGATAGTTAAACCCTTTATTAATTTGAATATCCTTTATGTGCTTCATTAGACTCATATAAACCGCTCCCGAAGTCTGAATATTTCCACTCAAGCAAATTACATCTTCTAGCTGGTTTAATTTATAGGCTTCGATTCTGGCCAATAAGTGGTAAATAACATCTTGACTATCAACTATCCGTTCAGATACTGATGACAGCAATCTTCCATTGGCTGCGACTACTATATGTAGTAGTTGGTCTTTAACATCAGCGTAGATTCTAGTACCTATTAAAAACTTAGTTCTTTTTAACACTCCTTCTATAAGGCTTGACATTCCGTGCCTTAAAAAAGCACCTGGAAAAATAGACTTAACCTCAGAAGTAAGACTCTGTTCATTATAGGTTAATGAAGCATCTAGAGACGGAATAAAATCAGAATTCGAGTAAGGCGCTAGATTTATTTCTCCCTTAATATTTGAAGGAAATAAGGCATAGTCAGCACAAGATTGTGTTATAAATACTTTATGGAAATCATTAGAAGATTTCAAATAGGCATCTTCCTTAATTTCTTTTTGACTTACACAGGTCTTAAATACTATCGCTGCAGATGAGGACTCATCAAATAGAGCATAACGAACTACATCATAATCTACTTCTACAGAAAGAATACATGAGCTAAGGTCTAATATCATATCTTCTTCTGTAATAGTCATATCAGAATTACTCTCTCCAATTACCATCTAGATTAAGAGCATCTAATGACCCGAATGATAAGGTGTCTTTTTTTACTCTATCCTTCTGATCTACTGGGAATGGAGTCGGGTCTGTAATCTTAATGTAAACATCAGCTACTCTGTCTTCTGGAGCATCTTCTGATAAAGCTTGTTCTTCATAGTCAAACCTGAACCTTTCTCCACTGTGCGGGTTAAAAGGCAGTTCGTCTATTTTTACAGGAGATATTTTTTTCCTCGCACGCATCTCATCGCTGAAAAATTTAGAAGCCACAGAGATGTATGTCGTATCCCTCACCTCGTAGTTGTTCTTTATGGCTTGCTCTTCAGTAAGCCCTAATTCACCTAACTGAGATTTAGAAATGATATACTCATCCCTTCTCTTCATTTCCTTTGGATTACTCTGGAAAAATTTATTCTCCATTACATTTCCATTCCTGTAAGGAACAGGAATCACTGGTTTCATAATAAAGATCAATAACTCCTCGAAACTTTTAGCATAAACATTTTCATAAAGCTTATGTTGTTCTTGAGCCAAACGTAAATCTTTCAACCTTTGAACAGTATTAGCGTCAGCTAATGTTTTAGATATCTGATGGTTATTTTTGGAAGCTATTACATCGAATACCTTATACCCTAAGGTTAAAACTCCTATAAGTAAGAACAAACCCAAAACTAAAGATAAACCTCTTTTTAAAAATTGATTAAAAAAAGGTGTCATCATTACTCCTGCAAAAAAAAGGCAAAGGCCTCCAATAAGCATCTCTGACGGCTGCGTCTCCAAACCTTTGGCGCGGGAATAAAAAATTATTGCACCTATACCTGTCATTATTAATAACGCTGGCACCACATATTGCTCTAATGTTCTTAGAAGTTGTTTCATTTTTAAAAATAAATCTTATCCACTGCAAAGCTAATTTTTTCTTATCACCTTTGTATAATTGAAAGCTAAAAAACGAATAAATAATTTATAATCTGACTATAGTCCTATAAATTTTGAATAAAAAAAATCTAAAGTTAACACCGCCAGAATCACAGATCTATTCTACTCTATTGAACAATATGGGCTTTTCGCCCACTAGAGACCAAGATTGGTTATTTGTAGTCTTATCTAAATTCTTTCTTTCAAGGCAACCAAACTGCTCTTTAATATTGTCTGGCTATGCAGGAACAGGAAAAACAACTTGTATAAACTCCATAGTTAAGAGTGCCGAGGGAATAGGCTTAAAACCAATACTTCTGGCTCCCACAGGTAGGGCTGCTAAGGTAATGAGCTATTACACGAAGACACCTGCCCATACCATTCACAGAAGAATTTATAAAAAATCTAACGCGCATGGCAAAGTCACCTTCTTTCCCACTGAACACCGCATCAAGAACGCATTATTTATAATAGATGAAGCATCGATGATAAGTGCCGAGAGTTCAATGGGACAAAATTTACTAGACGACTTAATAGAACATGTCTTTTCAGTAGATTCGGCTAAATTAATTTTAGTAGGCGATGAAGCTCAATTACCTCCTGTAAATAGTGTGAAAAGTCCTGCTCTGGATTTAAATCACATGAAAGACACTTATCATCTCACGGCATTTCAGGTAAGATTAAGAGAAGTCGTTAGACAAAAAGCGGAATCTGGAATATTATATGAAGCTACTAAACTCCGAAGCCTTTTAGAGCTTAACGAACCTCAGCTACCTCAGCTAGAAAATCATGAGGACTTTAAGGTAATCGATTTCATGGATTTCCAGGAGCATTTAGAGAGCAGTATTTCTGCCAATGGAATTCAAAACACACTTATAATTACTCGGTCAAATCTTATGGCCAATAAATTTAATAATCAGATACGAATCCAAAGCTTATGGATGGAAGAAGAGATTAGTGTAGGAGACTTAGTTATGATTACTAAGAACAACTACTACTGGTCAGAAAAAAATAAATCCGCATTGAGCTTTATAGCAAATGGTGATGTGGCAGAGGTAGTGGATATAAAAAGGGAGGAAAAGCTTCATGGGTTTCGATTTGCTGCACTCAGAATTAAATTTCCTGATTATGATAAGATATTCCCTCTCGAAGTATTGGCTAATTTAGACTCCATACATGTGAATGGCCCTAGCTTAACTTCAGCAGAAACCAACAAACTGTATACCGATTTATTAATAGAATATGCCGAAGAAAACAACCCGAAAAGAAAGGTAATGATAGACCCACATTTTAACGCGTTGCAATTAAAATTTGCATACGCTATAACCTGTCACAAATCACAGGGAGGGCAATGGGACACGGTATTTATAGATGGTTCCGGAGTGCGAAACATGGAGAACAAAATAGAAATCATAAGATGGTTATATACCGCAGTTACTAGGGCCGTGAATAAGGTTTATTTGGTTAATTTTCCTGAAGAATTTATCGCGTAAAAAAGCCTCTTCACGGCAGAACCAGGAAGAGGCTTATTCTTCTATAAATGTACTTATTCTAGAGCTTACAGCTAAATCCTAATCCGAATATCTGTCTTATCTGAAGCCTAGGAACACTTTTAGTGCTCGTTATGTCTCCCATAATAAGAAAACAACTGACACTTAGCTCAGTCTTTTTACGAAAAAAAAATAAAAAAGCTCTTGAAGTAAAGTGCCTGATAAACGTTTATCAAAACGACATTATTTAATCATTTTCTCATAGTCCCTGTGAATGAGTCAATTTAAGCCAAACTTCTTTTCCCTCTCAAATAAATTGCAGCCGATAGACTTACACCAGCTGCTATCCAATAAGATAGATAAATTTGGGAAATGTCCCCATTAAAAATTAAACCGCTGACAAAAGCACCTAAAAAAATACCTAACTCTAACCCTATTAACATAGTGGATAAAGCCAAGGCTAACTTTCCCTTTAAAGCTAAATCCGCAGTCCAAGCAAAGATAGTAGGCCGAGTAACACCAATACTAACTCCATATATAACGCCTGCTAACGTTATCATTTCAAATGAGTGACTTAAACCCATTAGCACTAACGACAGAACGCTCAGCAAGATTCCAGCTTGAAGAAGTTTTACTTTATTCATCTTATCAGCTGCCCTGCCAGAGAAAAACCTGGAAACAATAGAACTCAAGACTACAACCAGCAGAAAACCACCTTTATAAGAATAGCCCAATTCTGAGACGAAATCAGGAGAAACTGTTAAAATCGTCCCGAAACTGTATGTATCTAGGGTAATAGCTATTAATGCTGGGTAAGCACTTTTGGCCACTAAGTCACCATCACTTAGCTTTAAAAACTTCCATTTGAATTTTTCAGGATTTTCTAATGACTCAGGTAAAAGTGCTGTTAGTAATAACGCCACCACACCAAATAAACTAGCTACAACAAACATTAATTCAAAAGAATATTCTTCCTTAATAAAGCTACCTACCCAAGGACCTATGGCGCTTCCCGTGCTTCCTGCAATACCTAAAAACCCCAAAGCCTCACCCCTTCTATTAGTTGGGATTATATCACTTAAATAGGCTGTAGTTCCCACTGGTCTCCAACCTGTACTAAGCCCATGAAAAAACCTTAAGAGCAATAGCAGCCCCATAGTAGTTGTAAATACATATAAACAACCGCTTATAGCGGTAACTAAAGTTCCGATAATCATTACAGGAACTCGACCTATTCTATCAGCCATTCTTCCGCTAAAAAACCTGCTCAACAAAGCCCCTGCAGTAAACATGGCTATTACCACTCCTATCCAACTTTTACTTGAAAATAATTCTATATAATCCGTAAGCTCAGCCAGCGGTGTGGTGAAGCTCATCATAAAAAAAACAGAACTAAAAAAGAGTAGATTAAAATACTTATCTCTGAAAAAACTTTTTCGCATATAAATGCGAAATTAAGGTTCGACGTGCGAGTCGAATTAGCGTTTCAATAAAACTTGTTAACCTTTAAATTGAAAACACAACAGGTAATTAATTTATACCATAATTTAGCTCTTAAATAGCATTTTTCATGGAATATAGAAGATTAGGTCAGCCTAGCCTACAGGTAAGCAAATTGTCATTTGGTTCTTGGATTACCTTTGGGAATCAAATAGGAGACAATACATCGGAGAAGCTAATTGATATGGCCTATGAAGCAGGAGTAAACTTCTTCGATAATGCTGAACACGAGCGAATAGAAAGTATTCTACACAACAAACCTACCCATCCCCAATTCTAACAAAGTGAGATTAGACATCCTTACCATATTACCCAAACTTTTAGAGGGTCCTTTTAGTGACTCAATATTGCAACGCGCTCAAGAAAAAGAGCTTTGTGAAATTCATGTGCATGATATACGCTCTTTCTCAACAGATAAGCACAGAAAAGTAGACGACTATTCCTTCGGGGGGTCCGCTGGCATGGTGATGACCATCCAACCTATTTTAGATTGTGTGAAATCTCTTCAAAAAGAACGAGACTACGATGAGGTCATTTATATGACTCCAGACGGAGAACAACTTAAGCAGAATAAAGCGAACCATTTATCTCTAAAGAAAAACTTAATTATAATCTGCGGACATTATAAAGGGATAGATCATAGACTTAGAGAGAACATTATTACCATGGAACTATCCATAGGAGATTATGTGCTTTCTGGAGGTGAACTTGCTGCTGCTGTATTAACAGATTCTATCGTAAGATTATTGCCTGGTGTATTAAATGATGAGACCAGCGCATTAACAGATTCTTTCCAAGATAATATGCTGGCTCCTCCTGTCTATACGAGACCTGCTGATTATAACGGATGGAAAGTGCCAGAAGTACTTAGAAGCGGGGACTTTAAAAAAATCCAAGAATGGCAGGAAAACAAAGCTTTAGAAAGAACTAAACAATTGAGGCCAGACCTTTTGGCAGGAGAGGATTAAACTACTGGATAAACTAAAACTTAAAAATATTTTGCTGCTTTTTACGTAAATGACACTGCTCGACTAAAAGTAAGCTTTAAGGAGAGTATTATTCATGAGTAAAATGACCCCTAACCAATTACTTTATAAGTTCGAGACAAATCTCTGGCACTATCAGATGTTAATCACTCTTAACAGAAGTATAGCACAAAGATTAAGTGTTAGAGTTAATCCAAGATTTAGAGTGGCATCATCTAAACAATTTGATGAACTCCTTATTCAATCTGCGAATTACTCCGGGCTAGATATTAATTTTGGACTTCAGATAAAACTTTAAAAAATCTGTTCAGAAAACATGTTATCTGAATATTATTAGTAGATTTGCAGCTTCAATTTTTTGAACAAAAAGTATTATTATGGATATCTTAAGAGAAGTTTCGAAGAAGTTAGTGGAAGCTAACGATTTACCAGAATTTAGTGCAGGAGATACTGTCATCGTTAGTTATAAAATTAAGGAAGGTAGTAAAGAGAGAATTCAGCAATTTCAAGGAATAGTAATTCAAAAGAGGGGCTCTGGAACGAACGAGACTTTTACCGTTAGAAAAATTTCTGGTGGAATTGGTGTAGAAAGAATCTTCCCGTTAAACAGTCCTTTTATTGATGATATAAAAATCACTAAGAAAGGTCGTGTTAGGAGAGCAAGAATATTCTACCAGAGAGAAAGAACTGGCAAGTCTGCTAGAATAAAGGAAAAGAAAAGATTTATAAAGAAGGCTTAATACCCTTTCTATTAAAATACTTAAAGCCCCATCAAATGATGGGGCTTTTTTCGTTCGTACTATTTATTTAAATTAGATACCAGTCACGAATTCTAATAACGCAAAAGATCTAACTGAAGTTCATTATCGTAGTCTTGTGTTCTAATGACATTAGAATGCAATGCTCCGAGTGATTATTGTAATTGATTTAAGAGTAACAACTCTTTTTTGAGAGGGTTTCTATCCTTTAATAGCTTAATATAACAGGTATTTTCTTGGAGCTCTCCCTTCTTCAGTAGCTTTAACCCGATATATTTTGATCTACTAATTTTCTAATTTTCTCTTCTATTTCATGGGCTCTATGCTCCAGATCAGAGCATTCAGATAAAACACTAGTTACGAATATTTTATCATCCAAGTCTCTAGCGTTAATTTTCACATTCATTATAGCTCCTAGCAATCCTGTTCTAGCACACATAGCTCCTACTCCTGCATCTGTGACTGAGTTGGGGTTTCCGAACTGAGCCATCGCTTCCATTACTTCCATAGATTTCAAACAAGTTTTAGCTACTTGAAACGGAATTTCTATAGCATATTTAGTAGCTGACTGTATGGCTTGCTTCCTTAAACGCATCTCTTCTTCATTAACCTTCGGTAAACCAAATGCTTCCATAATTTTATTAAAGGCATTGGTATCTTCATCTACTAGCGCCATTAACTCTTCTTTTAACTGCATCCCTTTTACAGCCCAAAAGCTAAACTCTTCCCATCTGTGATCCCATCCTCTTTTATGTGCCGAAAGATTGGCTACCATTGTTCCTAGGGAAACTCCTAAAACTCCTACATAAGCAGAAATAGAACCACCACCTGGCGCAGGGGATTCAGACGCAGTTTCATTAGCAAAATCCTCTAATGTCATTGATACCAAAGAGCTATAATTTATAGAATCTTCTATCATATACTCGATAACTTTCTCTTTGGCATTAAAGGGAGCTAAATCATCTAATCCCAAAGATTTAATAGCAATTTTAATCTTCTCTTCTTCTGAAATCCCTAGAGAACGTTCCTGCTTGGTTAAATAATGATGCGCAGCTTCTATTAAAACTTTTTTAGGTATAAGGCCTACTATTTCACTTCCAGTGACGCGCACTCCCCTTTCTGCAGCCTTTTCGGTTGCTTCATCAAAAGCTCTATGAACAGAACAAATGTTAATATTGGTCAGATTAAGTGAGAGTTGAGCTATTCCATATTCTTCTATGAACCATCCTATGCCTTTTACAGACTTTAATGTCCCCTCTTGTCTAAGAGGCTCTCCTTTATCATCTTTCAATACTTTTCCTCCTGGCATTCCATCTTCTCTCACTATTCTGCCAGCTTCTCTAATATCAAAAGCGATAGCATTAGCTCTCCTTGTAGAAGTCGTATTAAGGTTAACGTTATATGCAACCAAGAAATCACGAACACCTATCGCAGTTGCTCCTGTTTTTCTTACAGAGCTATTAAATTCTGCAGGCCCGAAATCGGGTTTCCATTCAGGTTCAGATATTTTCGAAAGTCCTTCATACTCTCCCTTTCTGCAATAGGCCAAATTTTTCCTTTTCTCTTTTGATGCTGCCTCTTCATAAAAATATCCTGGAATACTTAATTCTTCGCCAATTCTTTCCCCAAGTTTATGAGCGAATGGAATTAATTCTTCAAGAGTTATATTAGCTACAGGAACTAGTGGACAAACATCCGTAGCGCCCATTCTAGGGTGTTCTCCTTTTTGAGTTTTCATATCTAAAACCTCAGATGCTTTTTTAATAAGTAGGAAAGCAGCTTCCATAACAGGCTCAGGTTCACCTACAAATGTAATTACCGTTCTATTCGTTGTGCTTCCAGGATCTACATCCAACAACTTTACTCCTGCAACAGTCTCCACTACAGAAGTGATTTCTTCGATTTTAGCACTATCCCTTCCTTCTGAAATGTTAGGAACGCATTCTATAAGTCTTTTAGCCATGGCGCATAAATTTATTGCGTAGCAAAACTAAAAATTACCATTTCAGACGGCAGAAAATTACCCAAATATTATGAACAAGTAATTCTATTTTTTTCGAGAATAAACAGATTAAATAAATTAGCACACTGTTTTCATTTTTTAATGATAAGTTAATGCTCGTTATACTTTAATTTCGCACTATTAATAAAAAACAAAATCTATGTATCCAGCAGAAATGGTAGCGCCAATGAAGGGCGAACTAACAGAGAAAGGCTTTAACGAGTTATTCTCTAATGAAGATGTAGACAACGCTCTAAAAGCTGAAGGAACGACATTAGTAGTTGTAAATTCAGTATGTGGATGTGCCGCAGGAAGCATGAGACCTGCAGTGAAATTATCTTTAGAAAATTCTAAGCTTCCTAATTCATTAACTACAGCTTTTGCTGGAGTAGATAAAGAAGCAGTAGACAGAGCTAGACAATATATGCTCCCATACCCTCCGAGCTCTCCGTGTATAGCTCTATTTAAAGATGGAAAACTTGCTCATATGATAGAGCGCCATCACATTGAAGGGAGAACTGCAGAAATGATAGCTGAGAATTTAAAACTAGCCTATAACGAATTCTGCTAAGAATTCTTAATATCAAAAGCTAAAATTAGTAGCCGAGAGATTTATTTTTCTCGGCTTTTTTTACTTTACAATTTCTTGTGGGAAAATGAAATTGGTGAGTTCCACAAAGTCTTGAACTGATAATTGTTCTGGCCTTTCTGTCTGAAACTTGTCAGGTAGAATCTTTTCGCCTAGAATACTCTTAAGTGAGTTCCTTAATGTCTTTCTCCTTTGGTTAAACCCTAGCTTGATTACCTGCTTGAATCTTTTCTCATCGCAGTTCAGACTCATCACATCATTCCTAACCAACCGGATAACTCCACTTTTAACTTTGGGTGGAGGATCGAAAGCATCTTGATCTACAGTAAATAGATATTCGATGTCGTAGTAGGCCTGTAAAAGCACGCTTAGAATCCCATAAGCCTTAGACCCTGGACCTATGGCTATTCTTTCTGCCACTTCTTTTTGGAACATCCCTATAACCTCAGTCACGCTCTCTTTATATTCTAGCGCATGAAATAATATTTGAGAGCTAATATTGTAAGGAAAGTTTCCGATTATTATTAGCTTTTCTCCAAATACTTGAGGGAGGTCTAACTTTAAGAAACTCTCTTCTAATATTTTTCCATGAAGCTCATGGTAATGAACATTGAGATAATCTACAGACTCTCTATCAATCTCTACTACCTTTAAATCAATATCTTTTTTCAGTAAGAATTTAGTGAGAGCACCAGTTCCTGGCCCTACTTCAATAACATTCTTCACGCCTTCATGAAAGCGCATAGCATCTGCTATATCTTGAGAGATCTGATTATCTTTTAAAAAGTGCTGCCCTAAGGATTTTTTTGCTCTAACTTTCACTAGTTCTTGTTTTGTGCCTGAGAATAATCTGTTTGTCTAGCTTGATACATCACTTCCAATTCCGTTCTAAACGCAGCTACTTTCTGCCCATACTTGGCCGCATGACTCTGCTGCATTTTAGCTGAAAATTCCTCTTTATACTTCTTATAATTCTCCTCTGACGCACATAAGTATTGCACCGCAAAAGAAATACCTCCCTTCTCTTCTGCTATTATTCTGCAAATTCTAGTCTCCAAGAATAGACTTGTTTTCATCATGTCGGGGATATGAACTTCCCTCATCCAATCATACCATTCTTCATGGATATCTTTATCTACGCTACAAGTTACATTGTATAAAATCATGGTGTAAAAGTATAAGTTTAAATGCAGCTGATTATCTTAGAGGATTAAGTTTAATTTTGTTCACTATTCAACTTTTTACAACATGTCCAGAATTTTAACAGGAGTTCAAAGTACAGGAACACCTCACTTGGGAAATATATTAGGAGCGATTAAGCCTGCGATTAAAATGGCTAAAGAAAGTGAGAATGAATCTTTTTTATTCATCGCCGATATGCATTCGCTTACCCAAATAAAAAATGGAGCGACATTAAGAGATAACACATACGCCACGGCAGCTGCATGGCTGGCATGCGGCCTAGATACCACTAAGACTATTTTCTACAGACAAAGTGATATACCTGAGACTGCAGAATTATCTTGGTATTTAAGTTGCTTTTTTCCTTATCAGCGCCTTACTCTTGCACATTCTTTTAAAGACAAAGCAGACCATTTGGAAGATGTAAATGCTGGTCTATTTTCATACCCTATGCTTATGGCTGCAGATATTCTTTTATACGATGCTGAGCAGGTACCTGTAGGAAAAGACCAGCTCCAGCATTTAGAGATGACTAGAAGAGTAGCTAACTCGTTTAACCATGTTATGGGAGAAACGCTGGTAGTCCCTGAGGCTAAAACCAATGACGACACCATGCTAATTCTTGGAACAGACGGTCATAAAATGAGTAAGTCTAAAAATAATTTCATTAATATTTTTCTTCCTGAGAAAGAATTAAAAAAATCACTGAATAAGCAAATAGTTACTGACGACACTCCCCTAGAAAATCCTAAAAATCCTGAATCTGCCGTGGTTTACAATCTTTATAAGCTAATAGCTACCTCTGAACAAGCCCAAGAAATGGCTAAGAAATTAAAAGCTGGTGGTTATGGATGGGGACACTGCAAGCTTGACTTGTTCAATGTTATTCTAGAAACGTTTAAAGAAGAAAGAGAAAAGTTCGATTACTATATGATCAACAGGAAAGAACTAGATCAAATATTAGATGAAGGCGCGAAAAAGGCAAGAAATATTGCTAAAGGCGTTATTTCTAGAGTTAGAGAGAAAGTAGGGTATTAATTTATTATCACTCTTTTAGAAGTCGTGTATTCATCGGTTTTCACCTTCATAATGTATACCCCTTTTGATAAATTTGATAAATCTACCCTTTGGGATTGGCTTCTATCTGAATACTGTTGATTCCAAACTTGGATTCCCGTTGCACCAAAAACAATGATTTCTTCAATTCTAGAATATGAATTTTCTACAGTGAAAATTCCTTCTGAAGGATTAGGGAATATTTTAAGTTCTACCAATTCGTCTTCTATTTCACTAAGGCTTACTAATATTTCACATTCCTCAATAGTGGAAGGATACAAGACATCATCAAGTCTAATTTCAAATTGATTGGACGAATTATGATGATTAAAAGCTACGTAAACCTGCATTCCCTCGTAATCAAATAAATCAATTTCTCTGAATTGAAAAATATGTGCAGCTAAGACCTCAGTTAAAAGAGTGTCTGTAAAGTCCTCTGGATTATTTCCTGTAGAAGATAACAGGACAGAATAATTTTCTAGAAAATAGGAAGGGTCTACAGCTCCAATGTAAAATGACAAATCTTCATTTGGCTGAATATCTAACTGTGGCAGCACTAAATAATTATCAGGATTTAATACCCCTTGGGCATTATCAAAAGAAGCACTAGTGAAATAACCCACACCTGTATTCCCCGGAACAGTAATTCCATTTTCATCAAGAACTTGATAAGAGACATCCCAATTATACCCATCCTGGTCCTCATCGATTAGTGACCAACACTCTGGCAACAAAGACAATTCAAAAGACTCTAAATTAGTAGACTCATTTTGCCCTAAACTAAAAAAACATAACAGGAGCGATATAATAAGTAATTCTAATTTCATCATATGTCTTTTTTTCGCGAAGGTATAGAATATCTAACTGTGAATACAAGGTGATGATTTAAAAAACACTAACACTTGCAAATTTCACAGATATAACTATATTCGCAAAGTGTAATAAGTACACTATCTCTATTTTCACACGCTCAAACAATTAGTTTTCAAATAAAAAATGATATAAACTCTTTAAATGAAACAGATTTATCTTTTACTCGTCCTGATGATTTTTTCCACAGTTCATGTCTTTGCTCAGAAAATAGACATCACTGGAACGGTTGTCTCCTCAGACGATAGTTCGCCTCTGCCTAGCGCCACCATTTATGAAAAAGGCACGGCTAACACATCTATTACTAATGGTGATGGTACTTACAAAATAAGCGTAGAGAACAACGAATCAATTTTGGTTTTTTCTTTTTTAGGGTATGTGGAGCTAGAGTTCACTGTAGGAAACCAAACTTCTATAAATATCTCACTGAATCCTAACACTCAAGACCTAGACCAAGCTATAGTAATGGGATATGGAAATCAAAAAAGAAGTAAGATTTCTGGTTCTGTTTCTACTCTCGATTCTAAAGAGATTACGGCTATTCCTATTTTAAGAACAGAACAAGCACTGCAAGGAAGATCTGCCGGAGTACAAGTCACTCAGAACTCAGGACAACCAGGTAGTACACAGTCTATAAGAATAAGAGGTACAGGTTCTATAAATAATTCAGAACCTTTATTCGTGGTAGATGGAATACCAAGTTTCGGTATCGATTATTTAAATCCTGCGGATATAGAATCCATGACTATTCTTAAAGATGCTGCATCTGCTGCCATTTATGGAGCCAGAGGAGGTAATGGAGTAGTTCTAGTAACAACCAAAAAAGGAGCACCAAACCAACCTGCTCAGATTACTTATGACACTTATTATGGGATGCAGGAGCCTTGGAAGAAAGTAGCACTGTTAAACGCAGAAGAATATGCTATTATAATGAACGAAAGCAGAGCTTCTTCAGGACTTAATCCTGATCCAGCTTTAAGTAACCCTTCTATATTAGGAGAAGGAACAGACTGGCAAGAATCGATCTTTGAGAGAGCTCCAATGGTTAGTCACTCATTTAGCTTTTCTCGAGGTACAGAAAATTCTTCTACAGCATTAGGAGCAAGTTATTTTCTTCAAGATGGAATCGTAGGTGGCGAAAAGGGTAGATTCGAGAGATATACCTTTAGAGTAAATACTACTCAAACAGGTGGACGAAAATTCAGATTAGGCCAAAACATCAATTACACAAATTTGAAAAGAAATGCTCTTGCAGAAAATAATGAGTTTTCTTCTCCTGTTCTTCGTGCATTAAATATGGACCCTGTAACTCCTGTCACCAGACCAAACGGAAATTATTCTTACACCAATTTTATAGACTCTGACATAGCCAACCCAGTAAATGCCATCGAAAACACATTCGACAACTACACCACAAATAGAATAGTCGCTAGTGCTTATGGAGAGTACGATATTTTAGAAAACCTAACTTTCAGATCTACATTTACCTTTGATTTATCCTTAGGATCTCAGAACATCTTCTTTCCTGAATTTGATTTAGGTGTCGTTCCAAATGACCCAAACAGACCATCTTATGAGTGGAGAGAAACTAATTCATTAGTTCGAATCGAGAATAAGTTTAGTAACTGGCAATGGGAAAATGTAGCCACATACAACAAAGACTTCAAAACTGGAGATAAGCTTACAGTAATAGCAGGATACTCCGCTCTAGCTAATAAATTCGAAAATCTTTCTGGTTCAAGGGATAGTTTAGCTACAAATAGTATTGACCAAGCATATCTGGACAATTCCTTAAATTTTGCAGAACAATCTCCGCGTTCAGGTGGTGGCATTGGGGAGTCTACTTTCCTTTCTACTTTTATGAGAGCCACTTATGATTTAGGTGAACAGTTTTCTTTTGCGGGAACTATCAGAAGAGACGGTTCTTCTAGATTTGGGAAGAATAATAGATATGGTGTATTTCCTTCAATTTCTGCAGCCTGGAATTTAACAGGAAAAGAATTTGTTAAATCAAGCGATAAAATAGACTTCTTAAAGTTAAGAGCAAGTTGGGGTCAAAATGGTAATGCAGATGGCATAGGAAACTATGACTATACAGCGCTAGTTATAAATGGACTTAATTACACACTTGGAGGTGATCAGCAGCAGACCAACGGTGCAGGACCGATATTCACCTCTAACCCTGATTTAAGATGGGAAACTGTTCAGCAAACGAATGTAGGAGTTGATGCAGATTTCTATAATGGTAAAGTTAATATGGTCTTAGATTACTTTATCAAGGACACCAAAGATATGCTAGCTTCAGTGCCGATCCCCGGGGTAGTAGGTTTAGAGCCTTCTGCTACTAATGTAGCTTCTGCCAGAAATTCTGGAATAGAATTATACTTAAACTATAGAAATAACGACAGAAAAGATTTTTCTTACGCTATAGGAGGAAATATTTCGTTCATTAAAAATGAAGTGACAGATTTAGGAGAAGGTGGACAACCAATTTCTACTGGAACTGTATTCGGAGTTGGAGATTTTGTTTCGTATACTGAAATCGGAATGCCAATTGCATATTTCTATGGTTATAAAACTGATGGGATTTTCCAAACAGATGCAGAAGCCTTATCCAATACTGCACAGCCAGAAGCACAGGCGGGTGATGTAATCTTTTTAGACCAGAATGGCGACGGCGAAATCGATGGTGATGATAAAGTAATGATAGGTAACCCTCATCCAGATTTCACTTACGGATTTAACTTTGAAACTAAGTATAAAAAATTCGACTTAAGCCTATTCCTTCAAGGATCGAAAGGAAATGATTTATATAATGGAATCTTTAGATATGACTTAAACACGACCAACCTTCCGGTTTCTGCTCTAGAGAGATGGACGGGTGAAGGAAGTACAAATGAAAATCCAAGGATTTCTGTATCAGACCCAAATCAAAACAACAGGGTTTCTGATAGATTCGTAGAGGATGGGTCATACTTAAGAGTGAAAAACTTACAACTAGGATACACTCTTCCTAAATCTGTGATGGAAAAGATTAAAATCAGACAGATTCGAGTATATGTGGCTGTGCAAAACTTATTTACTTTTACGAAGTACAGCGGTTTAGATCCAGAAATCGGTTCTAGAGGTACATTAGAAATAGGAATAGATAGAGGGTTTTATCCGGCAGCCAGAATGTTCATGGGTGGATTAAACGTAACATTTTAATTAGAAAGAAAATGAATAAATTAGCAACCATACTAGCACTAATGAGTCTTTTTATCTTCTCTACGTGCTCCAAAGAATTTTTAGAAGTAGAGCCGCTAGTAGGATCTACAGAGGTGAATTATTACCAAACTGGAGATGATGCAGAATCAGCCATAATAGCGTGCTACAATCCTCTTCAACAAGAGGTCTCTCCAATCCAAGGGTCAGGCCAACTCGCTCCTCACTTTAGATGGTATTTTGGTGACATCTGTTCCGATGATTCTGAAAAAGGTGGGTCTGGAGATGGAGATGAACCAGAGTTACTTCAATTTGAAAAATTCAATGGCTCTGCCAATTCTAAACTCGTTCTAGCCGAATGGCAGATAGCTTACAAAGGAATAGCATATTGCAACATCGCTTTAGACAAGATTCCAGAAATAGATATGGATGAAGATGATAAAAGTAGATTTCTGGCAGAGGCTAAATTTATAAGAGCTTATAATTATTACACTCTTGTTACTATGTTTGGAGATGTTCCTTTAATTACTGAGGCTCTTTCACCAAGTGAATATCAGCAGCCAAGAACTTCTGCCAGTCAAATCTGGAATTTAATAGAAACAGACTTAACAGAAGCTAGAAACGATTTACCTAGAAGAAGCAGCATCTCTGTTTCTGAACTAGGAAGAGCTACATGGGGTGCAGCTACATCGCTATTAGCAAAAGCTTATGCTTACCAAAACCAATGGGGACTAACCCATGATATGGCTGGAGAAGTGGTTATTTCTAATGAATACTTTTTAGATCCAAATTTCAGTAACATTTTCACTTTAGCTGGAGAAAATGGATCAGGTTCAATTTTTGAAATTCAGTACATGAATGCTTCTGGAGGAAATTGGGGTAATCAATTAGAAGGAACTTTTACAAATGTTTTTCAAAGAGCTAGAGGTAACTTTAACGGTTTTGGATTTAATATCCCTACAGAAAATTTGGTTTCAGAGTATGAAAACAATGACCCAAGGCTTAGCTTATCAATATTTAGAGAAGGTGACGTTATGGGGGATAGAGGGGTCTTCACATTAGAGGCTACAGGTTTTCCTTACGATTATTACAACAGAAAATATTTTTCTAACAATGCGGACGAAGCTCCTTTTGGAGATGGAGCACCAAACGGCCCCTCTAATGATAGGGTAATTCGATTGGCAGATGTAATGTTGTTGTACGCTGAAGCTTCTTGGCATATCGGTAACGAAACAACCACCAGAAACATGCTAAACTTAGTGAGAGAAAGAGCTAGAGGTGGAAACAATTCTGTGCTTGGAGACATTAATGGTCAGGTAACTGGAAATGCTCTTCTAGATAGAGTTTATCATGAAAGAAGAGTAGAATTAGCCATGGAAGGACATAGATTCTTCGATTTAGTGAGACAAGGCAGAGCTGGTGAAGTTTTAAGAGCTCAAGGTTTAAACTTTGTAGATGGAGTTCATGAACTATTCCCTGTACCTACTGCAGAAATTACTCTTTCAGGTGGACAGATTACTCAAAATCCTGGATATTAAAATATAAGAATATGAAGAATATAATTACGAAATCCTTGTTTGTTGGACTGATTATTACAAGCTCTACATTCTCATGCACACCATACGAGAAAGAAGGTATAGACTTACCGGAGGCTCCATCTGCTTCATTTAGCTGGGATTACTTACCAGGAGATGAAAATAGAGTGGTTTTTCAGAGTAATTCTGAGGACAGCTTTATCCATTTTTGGAATTTCGGTAATGGTCAAACATCTACTCAAACTACAGATACTATTTTCTATCCTCAAGCAGGAGAGTATGAGGTTACCTATTCAGTTTCCAACGCGGGAGGAATGGGCACTGCTAAGGATGACATCAACATTGACCTTACTGTAGAACTTCCATGTGAAGGCACGTTAGCACTATTGACTGGATGTGCAGAAGGTAAAACCTGGAAACTTTCACAAGTAGCAGGTGCTATTTCTGTGGGACCAGACCCCTATTCTGTAGAGTGGTATGCCTCTCCAGCTTCTGGTTTAGTGCCTGAACAATATGCTGACGAATATCAATTTTCTGAAGCCGGTGGTTTTTCTTACCTCAACTATGGATGTACTATTAACCCATGGGAAGGCTATATATGCAATGCTCTAGAAGTTCCCACCGATTTAACCTATTTACTTAATCCAGGAACCGGAACGTCTGGTGAAGATCAGATTATTCTTCAGAACTGTTGGTTTATGGGAGTTTGGGATTCGGGACCTGTTTACGATATAGTCGAACTTACAGAAACTTCACTTATAATTCATGGTGCAGTTCAAACTGGTGAATGCTCAACAGGAGAAGGGTTTTTCACGCTTTCATTTGTAGCGCAATAATTTAAATATATGAAAATTGTTCAATACATAATTTATACCTTTATAGGAGTTTCATTGTCGTGTTCTGGATGCAAAGAAGAAGAGGAACCTGAAATCGCTCCAGAAATCAAGTTCGAAAGCGATAAAGCAGCTTTTGAAAGTGAAAGCACTCCTACCCTAGAGTTTAAAGTGAAACTTGACAAAGCCGGAACCAAGACTATCACAGTAGATTATGAAACAGTACCGGTAAGTGCTGAAGAGGATTTAGACTACCTTCCTGAAGAAGGAACACTTACGTTCTCTCCTGGCCAAACCACTAAATCTATCACGGTTCAATTGGTTATAGACGAGTTCTTAGAAGGAGACGAAACATTTAAATTAGTTCTATCCAACCCTATTAATTCTTTCCTAAAAGACAACGTCCAAGAAGCATTAGGAACAATTAGAAATGACGATACAGATTTAGAAATAAATGACAATGGCTTTATGTCGGCTGACTCATACCCAGGCATGAATCTAGTATGGTCAGATGAATTTAATAGTGAATCTATAGACCCAAATAATTGGACCTATGACATTGGAAATAACGGATGGGGCAACCAAGAATTACAGAACTATACTGCGAACAGTGATAACTCCTACACCTCAAATGAAAAATTAGTGGTTACGGCCTTAGAAAATTCACCCGGGCAATACACCTCTGCCAGACTTAAGTCTATAGATCTACAAGAATATCAATATGGAAGAATCGACATAAGAGCTAAACTTCCTGTAGATGCCGGTCTATGGCCTGCTATATGGATGTTAGGTGCTAACTTCCCAGAAGTAGGATGGCCCGCATGCGGCGAAATCGATATTATGGAATTAGTAGGGAGTAACCCTAGAAGAATTCACGGAACAGTACACTGGGGACCAAACAACGGAGGCCATCAATATACTGGCCAAGGGATTTCCCTACCCTTTCCTGAAACTTTTGCGGATGAATTCCATGTATTCAGTATACTTTGGGAAGAAAATAGCATTCAATGGCTGTTAGATGATGAGGTATACTATAGCATAACTCCCTCTAACATGAATGGACAAAATTATCCATTTAATCAACCATTCTTCTTCATTATAAATGTAGCAGTCGGTGGGCAATGGCCAGGAAATCCTTCTGAACAAACAACATTCCCTGAATTTATGGCAGTAGATTATGTTAGAGTATTTCAATAGACTTAAACCACTCAAAAAAAATAAAAAGCCTCATTTAGAGGCTTTTTTTTGTGTAAAGTAGTTCCCTCAAATAAGTACGAAAGGATCAGTAATGGATTAAAGAAGATCTTCTAAATCCATATACATCACCCGTGAAGTTATCTTAAGACATTAGTAATATTTTTCCCATTAATAACCCCGAGAATTTATTCTTTAAAGAATCTAGAAGAGTATTAGAAAACCTATAAGACTAATATGGGAAAAATATGGTTAAAGGACTATAAAAAAAGCCTCTCTGATTAAAGAGAGGCCATTGAAATTATCTTAAATATAAATACTGCTATTTCAAATAAAACGGCATTCTCAAAGTATCTAACATTAGAGTGAAATCACCTGACTCTGAAATACGTTCCATTTCTATACCCACGAACTCTAAATCTTTACATGTCAAGCTAAACTCCACCCTCCTAGTTTCACCAGCAGCTAAATCTATCTTAGAATATCCCTTTAGCATTTTTACTGCGGGAGTTATAGAAGCCACTTCATCTCTTACATATAATTGCACAACTTCCTTTCCTGCCAACCCTCCTATGTTTTTTACATCTGCGGAAACTGTCAAGCTATCCCCACAGCTAATAGAATCCGAAGAAATGGATAAATTACTGTATATAAATTCTGT
Source organism: Flavobacteriales bacterium UBA1958 (assembly GCA_002336675.1). Taxonomy (GTDB): domain Bacteria; phylum Bacteroidota; class Bacteroidia; order Flavobacteriales_D; family Sanyastnellaceae; genus ASP10-05a. The sequence goes on from DDEI01000018.1 coordinate 41,243, forward strand.
ATAGCTAAGCCCATGACCGAATTCATATTGCGGCTGGAATGCATTAAACCCAAATTTAGGGTCTATTAAATCTGTCGTTTTATGATCGTAAGTACTATGAGAGCTAGCATATCTTGGATAAGTATATGGTAATTTACCTGAGGGATTTATCACCCCCGTGATAATCTCCATAATTGCTTCTGCTCCTTCATTTCCTGGCAAATAGGCTTGCACTATAGCATCTGCTAATGGCTCAATTTGAGAAATAATTCTAGGTCTACCTTCGACTAATACGATAATTAAATTATCTACCGCCTCAGAAATTTGCTTTACTAATTCATACTGTCCTTCTGGAAGATTCATATCCTCTATATCACCAACTGTTTCTGTATAAGGCATTTCCCCAATACATATTACTGCAGTTTTAATTCCTTTAGTTTTTAACAGTGCGTTATAAATTTCTTTAAAATCTGGGTTTAACGATGTCTCGTGGTGAACCACCTCTAGCTTATCACTCTCTAAAAAAGCCTGGAAAATTGTTTGTTTAGTAGGGTTGTTATAGCTGGGATTTACTCCCTGCCAAGTTCTTCCCCAACCCCCTATTAAGGCGTTTAGATTATTAGTTAGTGGTCCTGCTAAGAGTATGCGCTCCTTTCCTAAGGGCAAAGACTGATCATCATTCTTTAGTAGCGTTATGGATTCTCTAGCAGTGTTTAATGCTGCATTAGCATGCTTCTCACTTCCAAAATCAGGGTAATCATCGAAGTTCATCACCGGATTCTCAAATAAGCCTAGTTGAATTTTTAATTTCAAAATCCTTCTTACGGACTTATCTAACCTAGACTCTTTTATTTCACCTTCTTCTACTAATTCTCTGAGCAGAACTGGAAATTTATAATCAACGGGAACCATACTCATATCTATACCCGCATCTATAGCAAGTTTTATGGCTTCTTTATAATCCTTAGCTACCCTGTGTCTATCTCTAAGGTATTTAATATCTTCCCAATCAGTAACCACTAATCCATCGAACCCAAGCTCGTCTCTTAAAAGAGTAGTTAATATCTCAGGATTAGCATGAACAGGAATACCATTCATTTCACCACTATTCACCATTAAAGTTTTAGCACCTGCATCAATGGCACGTTTAAAGCTTGGTAAAAAATATTCTCTCATTTGTCGTTCAGGAACCCATGCTTGAGTCCTGTCCTTTCCAGTTAGAGTTACGCTGTAACCTAAGAAATGTTTTAAACAAGAAGCTACATGGTATGGGCTCGAAACATCATCTCCTTCATATCCCTTAATTACACTCTCTCCCATATCCGAAGCCAAAAGAGGATCTTCACCAAACGTCTCCCAGTGTCTAGGCCACCTAGCATCTCTGGCCAAGTCTAGAACAGGAGAAAACGTCCATGGAATATTACTCGCTCTTGTTTCATAAGCTGAAATACATCCCATTTGATAGGCTAAATTCGTATTCCAGGTAGCTGCTAAGCCTATTTGCTGTGGAAAAAGACTATTTCCGGTCGTATAATTAACACCATGAATTGCATCTATACCATATAAAACTGGAATTTTAGACTTTTTTTCTTGCGTTGCAACGCGTTGAATTTCATTTATTAATTCAAACCATTTTTCTCTAGAGTAAGCTTGCCCTCCTTGATTAAGGATCGAACCTACTTTTAAATCAACTAAGACCTTTCTCAGTTTAGCAGAGTCTAATTTATTTGGTTTTTCCAAATTATAAGGTTGCCCAACACAAATCATATCCAGGTTAAGTTGAGTCATTTCACCACATTTATCTTCAAGAGTTAATGTCGATAAAATCTTTTCTACCCTCTGATCTATGGACGAATCAATGTTTTCATCTGATGTTTTATCATCATTAGATGAAGTACATCTTACTAAAAATATTACGTAACAAAGAGCTATAAGAAAACTAGTTTTTTTCATTTAAATAAATTTCGTACAAAAATTCCCATCTAGTTAAGCTAGATGGGAATGATTCAACATTTTAGTTATTGGCAATTATAAACCAAAAAATGATTCTTATTATTTCTTAATAAAACTCCCTAATACAGCTCCATTTTCACCCTTAAGGAAATATACTCCTTGTTTAAGATCATTTATGTCTATTGAAATATTAGTAGATTTTACATTAGGTAAGGTTTTAACAATTGACCCAAGAGCATTGTATACAACTATCTCATTATTAACTTGAATTCCCTCTAAGAATAAAGTTCCCTCTGAAATGGGATTAGGGTAAATAGAAACATTTAGACCATCTGTTTCTTTTACTGAAACCGTACATCCTGAACATTCTCCCCAACACACTGATTCTAATTCTACTGCAGATTCACCTACTAAAACAGATCTATTCCAAAAACCATCAGTCACTTCTGCACAATCAGTAACATCTGTTAAATCCTCCTGAATCGTCCAAGCATCTGCAGAATATTTATAATCATATGCACCTGAAGCTAGCTGTATGGTTGTACTCCAAATACCATTTCCATTATCAGTTAAAGGAGAACAATTTCCGCAAAAATCATTAAAAGTTCCATTTACCTCTGGTGTAGTAAAGGCTTCAGTTAAGTTAGACATATCTACCATGAACGTCACGTCATATAAAGTAGGCTCTACAACATCTCCACAAGGGCCACAAGCTTCAAAACAATTTACATCAAGGACTGCGTCTTCGACACCAACAGTAACTAACCTGTTAGTAAATGTGCCTGAAGTTAGTGTGCAATCACCATCTTCCGCTGGATCAAAAATCTCGTCGTTTCCAGCAAACCCATTAATAGTATACTTATACTGCAAAGAACCTGCATCTAGTTCTAATGTAATTTCATAAATACCATCACTATCATCGTCATTCATTTCAATACAACTGCCACACCAATTATCTAAATCACCTCCAGTAATGTAAACCACATCTGATTCACTAACACCCTGCTCATTTACATCTACTCTAAATGTAACGTTCACAGCATCTGTAGGAGCAGAACATGTTCCATCTGAAGAGCACTCAGCATAACAGGTATTAATCTCTGTATTTTCAGTCACCGGATCTAAAAATCGATCACTAAATTCTCCTGTTGCACAATCCTGGCCTACGATATTCTCTTTACATGAATAATCCGGGCAATTTCCGTTAGTAAAAGTATAGGGACATGTAAATCCGATCGGCTTAGTAACTGTTATAGTCCATATGCCATCGTTATCATCGTCGTTCATTGCATTCTCTCCTGGATTACCAAAACAATCTGGTCCTCCACCTGCCAAATAAACACCAGATTCCGCTACAGTTTCATTAGCCATATTTACATTAAAAGTGATATCGACACTTTGTGCGTTTAAACTACCAGAAGATAGCATTAAACCTAAAAAACAAAAAGTATATAGTTTTTTCATTTACTTAAATTATTTAATTATAACCTCTATATTTTCAATATCAATAGAAGCAACTGTTTCATTTATATAAAAAGAGCTCGATGAGGCGAACCGCACCAAGCTCTTCTTAGTTGTATATAGTTATTTTTTTAATCACATGCTTCACCAAATGCTCCAAGGAACCCTCCTAAGTCACTTACATTGACAAAACCATCACCTGAAAAATCACCAGGACAAGTTGAACCTAAAGTAAATAGACAAGAACCGTCATCTGTATTCGCAGAAACGTCATAATTATCTGCATCAGCATATGCACATCCTTCCACGACTAATTCAGAACAAGAACCATCATCAAGTGTAACAGACGGATCAAATTCAACGAATAATGGATCAGTACAACCTGCTGGCTCCTCACATGGAGTTCCACCGTATTCTATACACTGTGCTCCTGTGAAAGTACCATCTGAACTAAAAGCACCAAAACCATCTGAATAAATACATCCGTATTCTGGAACGTCATCACATGAAGCATAAATACAAACAAAATTTCCATATTGATCAAAGGCTTGTTCTGTAGCTGTAGCATCATAGTTTGATGCGTTTTCATCTAAACAACCTGCAGTTGAAGGCGCTTCACATGGAGTTCCTCCGTATTGTACACAATTTGCTGCATTGAAGTTAGCATTGAAAGCTCCAAAACCATCTGCATAAATACATCCGTATTCTGGAATATCATCACATGAGGCATATATACAAGTTGAATTTCCGTATTGGTCAAAAGATTGTTCTGTAGCTGCAGAATCGTAGTTGGATGCATTGGCATCCATACAACCTATCGCGGCTACTGTACATGCAGTTCCTCCATATAAAGTACACTCTGCAGGTCCAAATCCTTCTACGTAAGAAGCATATGCGTTAGCATAAATACATCCTTCCGCATCTGGAATATCATCACATGAAGCGTAAATACATGCTGGATTACCATAATCGTCAAAAGATTGCTCTGTAGCTG
>DDEI01000038.1:0-6408 GCA_002336675.1 Flavobacteriales bacterium UBA1958
TGGCTCAAGTCATGAATGACTCTGGGAACTTCGTGGTCTCCTATGTTTTCTATTTGTGCGCTTTTTCTTCGAGAATAAGAAAATGGATCTAACGGATAGTGCTGAGGTTTGATTTCAGAGCCTTTTCTATTTTTATACCTGTCAGCTAAAGCCTGTGCTACGGGGATTTCAAATTCAGGTTCTTCAGTTAACGAAACACGAATAGTGTCACCTATACCGTCTTCTAATAGCGCGCCTATTCCCACAGCAGATTTGATTCTACCGTCTTCTCCTTCTCCAGCTTCTGTTACGCCTAAATGCAGCGGGTAATTTCTGCCGGTCTCCATCATGTCGTGCATGAGCATTCTGTAAGCTTGAACCATCACCTGAGTGTTACTGGCTTTCATAGAAATGATGATGTCATAGAACCCTAAATCTTCACAGATACGGATGAACTCTAAGGCAGATTCCACCATACCTTTAGGAGTATCTCCGTAATGAGAGAGGATTCTGTCTGAAAGAGAACCATGGTTGGTCCCTATTCTTACAGCTACTTTATTGGCTTTGCAAAGCTCTACCAAAGGAGTGAATTTCACTCTGATTCTTTTTAGCTCAGCTTCATAAGCCTCTGGAGTATATTCTAGCTCCTCGAATTTCTTTTTGTCAGCATAATTTCCAGGGTTGACTCTTACTTTCTCTACTATTCCTGCAGCCACTTCGGCTGCATTAGGCGTAAAATGAATGTCTGCCACCAATGGAGTGTCATATCCTTTTTCTTTCAGGGCTTGTTTGATGGGCTCTAGATTAAAGGCCTCTTTTTTAGATGGAGCAGTTATTCTGACTAATTCACAGCCTGCGTTTATCATTCGAATACTCTGAGCTACGGTGCCTTCCGTGTCCATGGTGTCTGTGGTGGTCATAGACTGGATTCGGATAGGATTGTTTCCTCCGAAGCCTACTTTTCCTACGAGGACCTCTCTGGTGGGAAACCTCTCATAACTGAATAGGGATGGAGCGTATTTTTTACCGTCTGACATGCACACAAATTAACGATGATTCTGAAAGAAAATGATAATTAAAGGGGGTTAATTTTCAGCAGTGTGAAACGTTATTTCTATTCTTCTGCTGGCTTTACTTTCTGCTTTAGGGAATAACATCTCTTCCCTACCTTTACCACTAGACTCCATCCGATTAGTGCTAAACCCTTTTTCTTTTTAGAAAAGTTTAATGGTATCTCGCTTCGCTGGGAAGAAAGGTAATTTAAAATGTATAAACGCGCGGATTATTATAGAGCCACAGCCTAATAAATGAATCATTTCTCTATTTTTTTGGCTAAAGGACTCTCCATAGTGATAAGGTTATACTTGGCTAAACTTTACTTCTGCTTAAACATTATGCTATAATATTTTGATTTGAGTGTTTGACTGTTAATCTTTGCAACGCAAAAAACCTAGAGAATATGACCAATGAATACCGAGCCCTAATAATTTCTGAAAAAGAAAATGGCGAGTTTGATCAACGGGTAAAAAGGGTCTCTTTTGATTTTTTACCGAAGAACGAGGTCTTGATAAAAGTTCACTATGCCGGGCTCAACTATAAAGATGCTCTTTCTGCAACCGGACATAAAGGAATCACTAGGAAATACCCCCATACTCCGGGAGTGGATGCGGCGGGGATTATAGTGTCTGATTCTACTGGAAAATTCTCAGAAGGAGATGAAGTGATCTGTACCAGCTACGATTTAGGAATGAATACTCCTGGTGGGTGTGCGGAGTATGTTTCTGTTCCTGTTAGTTGGGTGGTCCCATTGCCAGCGGGAATTTCTTTAAAGGATAGCATGGTTATGGGTACAGCAGCTTATACGGCAGGATTAGCACTTTATAAAATGGAATTATCGGGTCAAACTCCAGAGATGGGCGACATAGTGGTGACTGGAGCCACTGGTGGCGTGGGTTCTATGGCGGTGGCTATATTGGCTAAAGCGGGTTATAATGTGGTGGCTTCTACGGGAAAAAAGGACAAGTATTTCTACCTTTTAGAGATAGGAGCTAAAAAATGTATAGGCAGAGATGAGGTGGATGATAAGAGTGATAAACCGCTTCTAGCTTCAAGGTGGGCTGGTGCCATAGATAATGTAGGTGGAAATACATTGGCGACTCTTCTTAAAGCTTGCGGAAGAAACGGAAATGTGGCTTCTATAGGATTAGTAGACTCAGCAGAGTTGACCACTACAGTTTACCCATTTATTCTCAATGGAGTTAACCTTATAGGAATTGATTCGGCTCAAACTCCAGCGGATATTAGGGTTAAAATATGGAAAAAATTAGCGACCGATTGGAAGCTAGATAATATTAAGGACATGCAAACTATCATAAGTCTTGATGATGCATCACACTACTTGAATAAAATCCTAAAAGGAAAGACTATAGGGCGAGTTATAGTTGATTTTAATATATAACTTTTGTTGTGAGTAGTATTCTTTATCTTATCGAACAATAAGTTTTGCTCTAGAAGATGGGAATATAGTACTGTAGACCATTTCTGATTTGTTCAAAGAATAAATTCATAGAAATCATAAAACTAGAAAATATCAATCCAGTAGTCTCAGTTTTTTTCTGATTTCCCCAATTTCTCGCTTAGCAATCTCTAACATCTTCTCTACATCTTTCTTTAGCGCCTCAGCTCCTTTTGAATGCCCGAAGAATCCAATGTTGTTTTCATACTGATTCACCTTTTGCTGAAGCCTCTCTAGCTTATCTTTAAGTATCCGCTTCTCTTTTCTCATTTGGTTGTCACCATCTGAAGTACCTTTAAGTCTTTCTACTCTAGAGCTATAGTTAGCTACAGAAGCATCTTCTCTCGCTACTTTTAGTATAGTGTATTTCTCGTCTAAAGCCGTCTTATAGGCGCTATTAATTTCATCCATATTTTTTCTAGGGACGTAACCTATGCTATTCCACTTAGCAGATAATTCTTTAATAATTTTCACATCTTCTCCTTGCTTATTCGTTAGCTTATACGCTTGAATATCCGCTAGAACTTTTTGTTTCTCTATGAGATTTAAATCTTGAGCAGCATCTTGTTCTTTGAAGTGATCCTTCTTCGTATTGAAGTAAGTGTCACAGGCAGCTCTAAACTTTTGCCATAGTTTTTGTTCTTCTTTTTGGAAAGTCGCACCAGACGTTTTCCACTTGTTTTGTAGGTCTATGTAAGCAGCAGTAGTCTTTTTCCATTCAGTACTTTCCTGAAGTTCTTTAGCCTTCTCTATAAGCTCCTCTTTCTTTACCAGATTCTCTTTCAAAGAAATATTTCTGGTCTCATAGTAAGCTTTCTTCTTATCGAAGAATAAATCACACAGTCCTCTAAATTGCTGCCACACCTCTTCGTTCTCTTTCTTTTGAGCATATCCTATGGTTTTCCATTTGGTCTGGACAGCTTTTATCTCCTCCGTCTTTTTTACCCAAGTAGCGTGCTGGGTAATTTCCATTTCTAGTAACCGCTTCACTTCCTTTAATACAGCTTGTTTTTTGGCTAAATTTTCAGCCATTTCTCCTTTCAGTGAATCATAATGCGCTTGGATATTATCATAATTTTTTCTTAACTCCCCGAAGAAGGCATCACCCATTTCCTGGTAAGTCTCCCTAGGTGAAGGGCCTATATCACCCCATTCTCTTTGCAGTTGTCTTAAGCTTAACTCTAAATTTCTAATATTCGTTTCGCTTTCTAGCGCTTTGGCTTTAGTGATTAATTCTTCCTTCTTTTTTAGGTTGATTTTTAAATCATTAGCCTGAAGTTCCTTATAGATATTTATGTTATAAAAGAACTGTTCTTTTAATGAAATAAACTCACTATTCACCTTTTCATACTGATCTCCTGGAACATCTCCAGTATTTTTCCACTCCTCTAGGATAGTATTGAAATCATGAAAGGCTTTTCCTATATTTTCTTCATTCTGCACGAGATCTTTCATGCGAATCATAAGCATTTTCTTACTGGATAAATTTGCTTTTTGTCCTTCGGCTATTTTCTGTCCATGCGTCTTTACTCGCTCAGTATACTGACCTATGAGCTCAACGAATCCCTCATCTAATTCAGAAGCTACCTGGAGAAAATCTTCTCCCTCCTCATGCTCAGCTTCATTCCACTTTTCTAATTGAAGTTGGCGCTCTTTCGCAGATTCCGCTTTGAAGTTTGCGCGCACTTGTCTTACTTCTTGTTTAATAGCTGTAATGTCGTCGTTTTGAAGTAGCGTCTTAAACTTTTCTATTAATTCGTTTTTCATGTCGTAGCCTGATAATCTATCCTATACCTTTAAAATGCATTGCAAAGTTAATGATTTCAACATTTCTTAATATTTCAACGAGTACATTTACTGTTTGTGGAAAAAATAGTTGCTTTGCAATATGACTAGTTCAGAGAGAGAGATCCTTTATAAAATGAAACTCTGGTGTGATAGGCAGGAAAGATGTCATTCCGAGTTACGAACCAAGCTCTATAGCGAGAGTCTTTACGGGTCTCAAGTAGAAATGCTTATAGCAGAGCTAATTAGTCAAAATTATATTAATGAAACCCGGTTTGCTCAAGCTTACGTTTCGGGTAAGTTCAGAATCAAAAGATGGGGAAGGGTTAAAATTCGGCAGAATTTAAAGTTAAAACAGGTTTCTCCCTATTGTATTCAGGAAGGGCTGAAAGAAATCGATGAACAAGATTACGCACAAACTATTATAAGGCTTATTGAAAAAAAGCAACATGACTACCGAAAAGAGAAAAATCCGTATTTACTAAAGAACAAAATAGCAAAGTATGTCATGAATAGAGGGTTTGAGGGAGATTTAGTGTGGAACCGTGTAAATGAATGTCTTAATACCTAACCATGTTTTTTAATGCTAAAAAGCGCCTCTTCTACATAATTAGCGGAGTAATTTCTAGATTCTAAAATGGTAAATCATACATTTGTTGCCATGATAGCATTGGATAAACTCACCAGCCTCGCAGCGCGATTAACCGCACTGAGAGGGTATCTTTGACATAGATGTCAAGCTTCTCCAAATAATTGAGGACGAAAAACACACCCAAGACCCTAATTTCTGGAACGATTCTAAAAAGGCTGAAATAGTCATGAAACAGATACGCAATAAAAAAGTATGGACAGACGCTTATGCTGAAGCAGAAACAGCCATAGAGGATGTTAATGTGCTTTATGAGTTCAATAAGGATGGTGAGGCTACAGATAAAGAAGTGACTGCGGCTTACAATAAAGCATTTAAGTTTATAGAGGAACTCGAGTTTAAAAACATGCTCTCTGCAGAAGAAGACAACCTAGATGCAGTGGTACAGATTACGGCTGGAGCCGGAGGAACAGAAAGCTGTGATTGGGCGGCCATGCTACTTCGTATGTATAAAATGTATGCCGAAAAGAGTGGCTTTAAATTGGACACCCTTGATTACCAAGAGGGAGATGTGGCTGGTGTTAAACAAGTAACTCTAGAGATTTCAGGTGAATTCGCCTTCGGGATGTTGAAAGGTGAAAATGGAGTGCACCGATTAGTGAGAATTAGCCCATTTGATTCCAATGCCAAACGCCATACTTCATTCGCATCAGTATACGTGTACCCTTTGGTAGATGATACTATAGAGATAGAGGTGAATCCAGCAGATATTACGTGGGATACATTTAGGTCTGGTGGAGCAGGTGGGCAGAATGTAAACAAGGTAGAAACAGGGGTGAGAATTCGTCATAAACCCTCAGGAATAGTCATAGAAAACACAGAAACTAGATCCCAGTTAGGTAACCGAGAAAAGGCCATGCAGCTCTTAAAATCTCAATTATACGAGCTGGAAATAGCGAGTAGAAATGAGTCTAGAGCCGAGATAGAAGCTGGGAAAAAGAAAATAGAGTGGGGCTCTCAGATTAGAAGTTACGTAATGCAGCCATATAAAATGGTGAAAGACGTGAGAACTCAGTATGAGACTTCCAATGTAGATGCCGTGATGAACGGTGAGATAGAAGCATTTTTAAAAGCATTTTTAATGGGCTCTGGAAAAGGAGCTGCTAAAGATTAAATCAATGAGCCAAATTACCATTTACCATAATCCGCGCTGTTCTAAGAGCAGAGAAACTCTAGCGCTCATAAGAGAAAACGGAGGAGAACCAGAGATTAGAGAATACTTAAAAGAGATTCCGTCTAAAGAGGAACTGAAGTTGGTTTTGGCCAAACTAGACTTGAACATAAAGGACATCCTCAGAAAAGGAGAGAAGCTATACAAAGATAAATTTAAAGGGATGAATTTCACAGATGAGGAATGGATGACTATCGTTTTAGAAAACCCAAAACTTATGGAACGGCCTATCGTTATTAAAGGGAACAAAGCCATTCTAGGGCGTCCACCAGAAAATGTGTTGGAGCTTCTTTAATTTTAAATAATGAA
>DDEI01000038.1:6801-14882 GCA_002336675.1 Flavobacteriales bacterium UBA1958
GAATTAAAGACGCCATAATAAAAGAGGGTTAATCACTAAAGCCATTTTTTATTTACGCTCTTTTTAACTCCAACGAGTCTACTCCCCAAGCATTTTGGCAGGATCTACCCATTCGTTATATTCCTCTTCAGTAACATAAGCTAATGATAATGCGGCTTCTTTTAGTGTGGTTCCTTCGTTGTGCGCTTTGTTCGCTATTTCTGCTGCTTTATAGTATCCTATTTTCGTATTTAAAGCAGTTACCAGCATAAGAGAATTATTTACCAATTCATTTATCCTAGAAGTATTAGGCTCTATTCCCTGAGCACAGTGTTCATCAAAACTTCTGCATGAATCTCCCAGTAATTGAGCACTCTGTAGCAGGTTGTACGCCATCATAGGCTTGAATACGTTTAGTTCATAATGTCCTTGCATTCCTCCTACTGTGACGGCTACATCATTACCCATTACTTGAGCACAAACCATAGTAATGGCCTCGCACTGGGTAGGGTTTACTTTGCCAGGCATGATAGAAGAACCGGGCTCGTTAGCAGGAATAATAAGCTCTCCTATTCCGGATCTCGGGCCAGAAGCCATCATTCTAATGTCATTAGTTATTTTAGAAATAGAAACTGCGAGTAGTTTTAATGCTCCATGTGTCTCTATTACAGCGTCATGTGCTGCCAATGCCTCGAATTTGTTCTCTGCGGTAATAAACGGATGTCTGGAAAATTCTGCTATTTTTTCTGCTACCAACTTCGAATATCCTTGAGGAGTGTTTAATCCAGTTCCCACTGCAGTTCCGCCTAAGGCAAGTTCAGAGAGGTGGGATAAAGTGCATTGCAGGGCTTTTAATCCGTGATCTAGTTGAGAAACATATCCAGAAAACTCCTGGCCTAAACTTAGTGGAGTAGCATCCATAAGGTGTGTTCGGCCTATTTTAATTACATCTTTAAAAGCCTCAGATTTGTCTTTTAGCGTATCGCGTAAAGCTTTTACGCTAGGAATAGTGTTTTCTACCACCATTTTATAACACGCTATGTGCATTCCTGTGGGGAAAGTATCATTACTACTCTGAGACTTATTTACATCATCATTGGCCTTTACGGGCATTTCACCCCCATCACCTAGCGTTCCACCATTGAGCACATGCGCTCTATTGGCCACCACTTCATTCACGTTCATATTAGACTGAGTCCCAGAGCCCGTCTGCCAGATAACCAATGGGAACTGATTGTCATGCATACCACTCAAAATTTCATCACAAACCTTAGAAATCAAGTTTTTCTTCTTATCGTCCAAGACTCCCAACTGATTATTGGTATGGGCTGCAGCTTTTTTCAAATAAGCAAACGCATAAACTATTTCCAAAGGCATACTGGCAGAGGGACCTATCTTAAAGTTGTTTCTAGAACGCTCAGTTTGCGCTCCCCAATACTTGTCTGCAGGTACTTTTACGTCCCCTATCGTGTCTTTTTCTATTCTATAATCCATGATGTGAGTGATGTTTGAAATTCGCGTTTCTTCTTTTACGTTGCAAAGATAGTAGGGGAATTTGGAATTACGTTTGATTCGATTGACGAATTATTATAGACCTCATTTTAATATTACAACTGCAAGGGGTTGGTTTTCTCTGGAATCCGAGCGGGGAATCTCCCTGCTGGAAGATGACTGAGATTGACCGGTCCACGTTTCAACCTTGGCTGAGTTAAAAAAAGGATAGGTTAAAAACTTCCGGCAGCTAACGATAGACTGGGATTAGCAGAGTGAAAAGCGATAGCACTTGGGCGTGATTTCAATCCTAAAACCTTTATGCCTTGGTAATTGTTCGATTTGTTTTCTCAGTTTGTTGAATGCGAAAATTTTACTCTACCTCTGCAGTAAATTCTTCCGTTACATCAGAATCTAAGCTTTCTTCCTCCACTTCAATCTGCTTTTCTTCTTTTGGGAAATATTTTCTTTGGAATAGAATAATCCATATAACGCCTACAGAAATAGCTGCATCAGCGATGTTAAATATAGGAGGGAAGATGCTGAAGGAAATCATGTCTACCACATTACCCTGGAGAAACGGGGCATATCCTGAGCCGAATTCTGTGAGTTTTGCTAAGCCCGAGTAGGAGACCACGCCTTCGCCTTTATCGAACATCAGTCCGTAGAACATGCTGTCTAAGATGTTACCTACTGCACCCGCCAGTATTAGTGCTACACAAGTAATAAGTCCTTTTGGAGCTTTTGTTTTTACCAGTTTCCACAGCGCACAAACGATAGCTCCAGAAGCCAATAATCTAAATACACTGAGTGCTAGTTTCCCCGCGATACCGCCAAATTCAAAACCGAAAGCCATACCAGGGTTTTCTATGAATCTGATGACCAGAAAGTCGGAATCACCAAAAAGATAAATTCCTTCACCATAGCGCATAGACGTTTTCACCCATAGCTTAGAAGCTTGGTCTATAATCAAGATGAAAAAAGTAACGAATACGGCTCTAAATGCTAGCGTGTTGATGACGGTCGGGGTTTATAAATTCTTATTGCATTCTTTTAGCTTCTATGCTAAGTGTAGCATGAGGGACTAGCTTCAAACGTTCTTTTTGAATCAGTTTTCCAGTTACTCTGCATAGACCATAAGTCTTATTACCAATTCTCAAGAGAGCATTTTCTAGACTCTCTACGAACTTCTCTTGACGAGTAGCTAACTTAGCTGTCTCTTCTTTGCTCATAGTTTCTGAACCGTCTTCCATCAGTTTGAAGGATGCGGCTGTATCATTAGTATTGTTACTATCTATATTAGATAATGAACGTGTAAGTTGGTCTAAATCTTCTCTAGCCATCTCTAATTTCTCTTCTATTAACGCTTTGAATTCTTTCAAATCAGCGTTTCCGTATCTAGCTTGTGCCATGGATTTATATTCTGTTTATTGCTATCTCTGTGCTCGTTTCAGCGTCTATCTCTACAAAAGTTCCGCCTGTGGTGCTTTCTACTAGTTCTAAAGAGTCTGCTAATACTTCTGCGCAAATATAAATTTTGTTTGCTTCTACTGCACTGCTAATAGCGGGTGTATTTTTTATTTTTATTTCAATTCTATCGGTTACTTCAAAATCGGAGTCTTTTCTCATGTTCTGAATCCTGTTTACTAACTCCCTAGCCACGCCTTCACCTTTTAATTCTTCTGTGAGTGTAATGTCCAGCGCTACCGTGAGCCCTCCTTCTGAAGCTACTAACCATCCTGGAATGTCATCTGTGGTGATTTCCACATCTTCCATCGAAATGGTCAGTTTCTCTTCTCCTAAGTCTAGCTCCATTTCCTGGTTTTTCTCCAGTTCAGCTATCTCTTTTTCTCCAAATCCATTCACGGCTGCTGCTATGGACTTCATGTGTTTCCCGAATTTAGGCCCTAAGGTTTTAAAATTAGGCTTAATTCTTTTCACTAATATATTAGAGGACTCATCTAAGTACTCTATTTCTTTAATGTTTACCTCTGATAAAATCAAGTCTTTCACCGCTGAAATCTGACGCTGAAATGTTTCGCTAAGCACAGGAACCATTATGCGCTGTAACGGTTGCCTCACTTTTATTTTCTCTTTAGCCCTCAGGCTGAGCACCATAGAAGAAACTTTTTGAGCTATTTCCATTCGGGCCTCTAGGTCTGTATCTATTTCATTGACATTAGCTATAGGAAACTCTGCTAGGTGAACGCTTTCCACATTACACCGTCTAGAGACGGCATCTAAATCCTGGAACAATCTGTCTGAAAAGAAAGGCGCTATAGGGCTCATCATAATACTAAGCGTCTCCAAACACTTATAAAGCGTCTGGTAAGCACTGATTTTATCGGTCGAATATTCCCCTTTCCAGAAACGTCTTCTGCATAAACGTACATACCAGTTACTTAATTGATCTGCCGTAAAGTCATATATCAATCTTCCTGCTAGCGTAGGTTCAAACGCCTCATAAGCCTTGTCTACAGAAGAAATAAGCGCGTTCAGTTTAGAAAGAATCCAACGGTCTATCTCAGGTCTATCTGCGAAAGGTATATTTTCTTCAGCGTAGCTAAAGTTGTCTATATTGGCATAGAGTCCAAAGAACGAGTAAGAGTTATAGAGGGTCCCGAAGAATTTACGCTGCACTTCTGTGATTCCGTCTAAATCGAATTTCAGATTGTCCCACGGTTGAGCATTGGTAATCATATACCATCTGGTAGCATCTGCTCCGTATTCACTGAGGGTTGCAAAAGGGTCTGCTGCATTTCCCAGACGCTTGCTCATCTTTTGGCCTTTCTTATCCAGAACCAGTCCGTTGGAGATTACAGCTTTGTAAGCTACGGAATCAAAAACCATAGTTCCTATGGCATGCAGTGTATAGAACCAACCTCTAGTTTGGTCTACACCTTCTGCGATGAAGTCTGCAGGGTACGCCTTGTTATCGTCTATTAATTCTTTGTTTTCAAAAGGATAATGCCACTGTGCATAAGGCATAGAACCAGAATCGAACCACACATCTATGAGGTCTGCCTCACGCTCCATCGGTTTCCCTTTGGAAGAAACCAGAGTGATGGCATCTACATAATTCTTATGCAGGTCGAAGGTGTCGTAATTGTCTTTGGACATATCTCCAGGAGAGAAGTCAGCCAAGGGATTGGTCTCCATAACTCCAGCGGCCACTGCTTTTTCGCATTCTGCTTTTAATTCTTCTGCAGAACCGATGCATATTTCTTCATCTCCTTCTTCTGTTCTCCAGATAGGAATAGGAATTCCCCAAAAACGCGAACGAGATAAATTCCAGTCGTTAGCGTTAGACAGCCAGTTCCCAAACCTTCCTGTTCCCGTAGATTTTGGTTTCCAGTTGATGGTCTTGTTCAGTTCCACCATTCGCTCTCTAGCCTTGGTTACTTTAATGAACCAAGAATCTAGTGGATAGTAGAGCACAGGCTTATCGGTTCTCCAACAGTGTGGGTAACTGTGCACGTATTTTTCTACGTGAAAGGCCTTGTCTTGTTCTTTTAATTTTATAGACATTTCTACATCAGCAGAACGGTCTGGGCGCTCTTCATCTGAGTAGTATTCGTTTTTCACATACTTCCCAGCCATGTCACCCATCTCTGCCACGAACTTTCCTTGGAGATCTACTAGAGGAACTGCGTTTCCGTTGTCATCGGCTATAAGCATTGGAGGTATTCCCGCTTCTTTAGCTACCATGGCATCATCCTGCCCGAAGGTAGGAGCGATGTGTACTATTCCCGTTCCATCTTCAATGGTTACGAAATCAGCTGATATTACTCTAAATGCTTCCTCAGGAGAATCCATCGGAAGGCAGTAATCAAATAATTGATGGTACTTGATGCCTGCGAGGTCTGAACCTTTGCAACGCCCTATTACTTCAAACTCTACATCCTTTTTTACTGGAAAATGCTTTCCGATAAGCGCTTCTGCCACCAGCACGGTGATAGGTGAGTTTGTGTATTTATTTATAGAATTAACGATGAGGTAATCTACCTTAGGCCCCACAGCAAGTGAGGTATTGGAAGGCAGGGTCCAGGGAGTAGTGGTCCAAGCGATAAACGCTGGAATAGCCACTGCAGATTTCCCTGCTTCTATGAATTTTTCTATCTGTGCTAGGCTCTCTTCTTTTACAGAAAACTGAGCTATGGCAGAAGTATCAGTTACATCTTTATAGCAGCCCGGCTGGTTGATTTCATGAGATGAAAGTCCTGTCCCTGCGGCTGGAGAATACGGCTGAATGGTGTACCCTTTGTACATCATTTCCTTTTTGTGCAGTTGGCTTATAATCCACCACACAGATTCCATATACTTGTTCTCATAGGTGATGTATGGGTCTTCCATATCTACCCAATAGCCCATTTTTTCCGTGAGGTCATTCCAGACATCGGTGTACTTCATCACTGCTTTTCTGCAGGCTTGGTTGTACTCCTCTATGGAAACTTTAGTGCCTATGTCTTCTTTGGTAATTCCCAGTTCTTTTTCTACACCTAATTCTACTGGCAGACCGTGTGTATCCCACCCAGCTTTACGTTTTACTTTGAACCCTTTTAAGGTTTTGTAACGGCAGAAAATATCTTTAATAGAACGGGCCATCACATGGTGAATCCCAGGCATACCATTGGCACTAGGCGGTCCTTCGAAAAATACGAATGGTTTTTTCCCTTCTCGCGTAGCAATTGATTTTTCAAAAGTCCCTCTATCATTCCACTCCTTTAGAACTTCATCAGCTATAGCTGGAAGGTCTAGTCCTTTGTATTCTTTGTATTTCTGTGCCATTGTTTGCCTTTAAAAAAAGATGGACGAAGATAAAAAATAAAGTGGTGCGGTAGTGAAGGGAATTAAAGTGTTTAAAGTATCGGTTTATCTATGTTTTTTTTGGAATTAGAAATGGTGTGAGTTGAAGTTAAATCACCTTTCCTCTATTCAATAAATCCTTTGGGTCTAGTGTCTTTTTGAGCAGTTTCATTAAGGTGATTTCTTCTTCTGTTCTGCACAGCTTTAAGTAATCTTTTTTATGTAATCCTATACCATGTTCTGCTGATACAGAACCGCCCAGTGTTTTTAGTGGAGCGTAAACGATGTGGTCTATTTTCTTTTTCAGTTCTACAGATTCATTTTGTTTGCCTATCATAAAATGAATGTTCCCGTCTGCCACATGCCCGAATGGATAAATCAAATCGACTTCTGGGATTTCTGCCAGTTTTTCTGAAATAGAAGTGATGGTAGCTCCTATATCTGATATAGGCAAACTGATATCGAAATGCTGGTCGTGTTTCATTCTAGACACCAGTGCGTGCACATCTTCTCTTATTCTAAAGAATAATTCTATGTCTGCAGAACTGCCTGCTAGTGCGGCATCTTCTACTATTCCGTTTTCCATGGCTGCCGCCAGTAAATTCTCTAGTGTAATTAAGTCGGTTTCATGGTTTCCACCCATGGATTCTACGAGCACGTAATAATCATAATCATAAGGCAGTGGCGGAGTTACTTCGGTAGGCGGAGAAGTCATTCCTACAAACGTGTTTTTCCAAATTAGCTCAAAAGCACTCATGGTTCCAGCCAGGCCTTTGTCCATGTGTTTTAGCAGTTTTACTACGTTTTCATAGCCGTTCACGCCTATGAATGCACAGTTTCTGCTTACTGGTTTCTCTGAGAGGCGCAGTACGGCTTTAGTGACTATTCCCAGCGTTCCTTCTGAGCCTATAAAGTTATGCTTGATGTCATAAGCCGAGTTGTCCTTAATAATTTTCTTTAGGGAAGAAATAATAGTTCCATCTGCGAGAACTACTTCTAATCCCAAAACTAGATTTCTAGTCATGCCATAGCGCACTACTCTCATTCCTCCAGCATTGGTAGAAATAATTCCTCCTATCTGAGCAGACCCTTTGGCTCCAAAATTCATGGGGAAAAGAAGGTCGTTTTCTTCGGCTAGTTTTTGAACATTCTCTAGGATTACTCCTGCCTGTGCGGTTACTGTTCTGCTGATCGTGTCTAGCTCTTCTATGGTTCTCATTCTTTCCATAGAAATCACTACTTCCTGCAGGGTAGTTTCAGTGCTTCCTACTAAATTGGTAAGTCCACCATGAACGACTACAGGCTGGTTATGAGCGGTGCAAATTTTCATTATCTCAGACACTTCTTCTGTAGACTCAGGAAGCAGAAGCGCTTTAGCTGTGAGCCCATCATTCATACGCCAGATATGCACATAGCGGCTAGCTAGCTGTTCTCCAGTTAATACGTTGTGTTCACCTAATAGCGATTTGAATGCTGAAATCATGGATTCAAATGTAGGGTCAAAATTGACTGAAATCAACACTGATATCTATGAGTATCCACGTACCTTTGCTCATTAGTATGGGCAAGTCAGGAAGATATATAATAGGAATAGCTGGAGGAAGTGCCTCAGGAAAGACAAGTATTTTAAACGACTTGCTGTCCTCACCGTGGAAGGATTCAATGGCATTAGTTTCTCAGGATAACTACTACATAGATAGGGAGAACCAGTTTGTGGATGAAAATGGCATCATCAATTTTGACCTTCCTACAGCCATAGACAATGACCACTTTTATGCAGATGTGCAAGCATTAGAAAGAGGAGA
>DDEI01000051.1 GCA_002336675.1 Flavobacteriales bacterium UBA1958
CTCAAGACGAGGCTAGAGTAATAAACTCAGAGAATGCTATTTCTATAGCTAAATTGAATCTGATTCAGCTAATCCAACTGCCGGAAGAACAGAAAACAAATTTCGGAATAGAAAATCCTACGCTGAGTGAACCAGAGTTTAACCTTCCTTCTAAGAGTTCTGTATTATCGTATGCGTTAGGATCATTTCCGGAAGTTAAGAGTGCAGAGCTAACCATTGCGAGAGCTGATTTAGATTATAAAATAGCCAATGGAGGTAGATATCCTAGATTAGGAGCTAGCTATAATTATGGGAGTGGATTTTCTGGGGCTAATCAAAGAGGACTTGGAGACCTTGTCAGTTTTGGAAATTTTCCAATAGGAACGGTAAGCGGTTCTGATCAGTCAGTCCTATCACTGGAACAATTATCATTTAATGATTTTGAGACGGTTCCCTTCTTTAGTCAAGTGAAGGATAATGTGAATAGAAGTATGTTTTTTAGTTTAAATATTCCGATTTTTAACGGATTATCCAATAGGACCAATGTTCAAATGGCGGAAATAGGTCAGGAGAATGCGAAACTAGAATTGTTAAATGTTAGAAATCAATTACGCCAGACTGTAGAGTCAGCATTTGCAGACGCCTCTGCAGCATATAAGACGTATGAAGCAGCAGACTATTCTTTAAGAGCACAAAAAGAAGCATTTAAATATGCTAAGATTAGGTACGAAGAACAAGTAATAAACGGGGTGGATTATGCTCAAGCCAGGAGTCTAAGAGACTCAGCTTTGTCTGAGAAGATAAGAAGTCAGTATGATTATGTTTTCAAGCTGAAGATTCTAGAATTTTATCAGGGTAAAACAATATCTTTAAATTAATGACGAAGAAAGAGTCTAACAGAAAAGTCTGGATATTTTTAGGAGTAATAATGCTATTAGTATTAGCCGTTTTGTTTACACGAAAGAATGATGATATTCTTGTGAGTACAGAAAGGCCGGCATTTAAAGACATTATTTCTACTGTAAGTGCTAGTGGTAAAATTAGACCTGAAAGTGAGGTGAAAATTTTCTCCGAAGTGAATGGTCAGGTTACAGAACTGCTTATTAAGGAAGGCGATATAGTTAATAGCGGGGATTTATTATTAAAGGTTAATCCAGAAATATATAGAACAGCCGTAAAGCGTGCAGATGCTGCCTTAAGTTCTTCTAGATCTAGCTTAGCCAATTCTAAGGCCAGAAAAGCACAGGCTGAGGCTCAGTTTATAATGTCTGAAAATTCATTTAAACGAAGCACTTCGCTCAAAGAGAGCGGAGCCATAAGTAGCAGTGAATATGAAAGCGCCCTTTCTCAATACCAAGTGGCTGATGCAGAAAGAGAAGCCGCGGAAGAAAGTGTAAATAGTGCCAGATTTGCCATAAATAGTGCCCAAGCAGGGAAAGCAGAGGCTACTGAAAATTTAAGTAGAACTGCTATTTACGCTCCCCAAAACGGAATAGTGACGGCCTTAACCATAGAAAAGGGGGATGTTATTTTGGGAACTGGAATGACTAAGGGGGATGAGTTAATGAGAATTAGCGATTTGAATGTTATGGAGGTAGATGTAGATGTAAATGAGAGTGATATAGTCCGGGTAAACTTAGCAGATACGGCACTCATAGAGGTAGATGCCTATCCTGATAGAAAATTCAAAGGAATAGTAACAGAAATTGCAAATACGGCTACAAACTCTAGTTTAATGAGCACAGACCTTGTAACTAATTTCTCTGTGAAAATCAGAGTTCTTAAAAACAGTTACGCTGATTTGCTATTAGAAAGACCATCTAGCTTTTCCCCTTTCAGGTCGGGAATGAGCGCCAATGTAGATGTGCGAACGGATTACATGAATAATGCAATTTCTGTTCCTATTACTTCAGTAACCACCAGAACCGATACTACCACTGTAGGAAAAGAGAGGACGAAAAAGGAGGGTGACAGAACAGATGAAGAAGAGTTTACTTTAGTATTTGTGAGAGTTGGTAATAAGGCCAAAATTCGTCTGGTTGAGCTTGGATTGCAAGATGACGAGTTTTATCAAATTACCAGTGGGTTAACAGAGGATGATGAAATAATTGTTGGCCCATACGACGCAGTCTCTAAAAAGCTCAAGAATAATATGGAAGTGCAGTTGGAAGAATAAGTCAGCATGAAAAATGGAATCCTCTGTATAGAAACAGCTACTAAGAATTGTTCCGTATCGTTATTCGAAGATGGGCATCTACTGTCATGTATAGAGGAGTCTAGTTCAGAATATATCCACTCTGAGAAATTAGCCCTGTTTATAGACGAAATACTAACAAATAATAAAATTACGGCAAAGCAACTCTCTGCGGTTGCCGTAAGTTCTGGTCCAGGCTCTTATACAGGATTGAGAATAGGTATTTCTACAGCCAAAGGAATATGTGTGGGTGCAGGAATACCATTGATAGCCATACCTAATCTAGTTCAGTTGGCTCTAGCGGCTAAAATTAAAGATGATTCTTTCGAGCTATACATTCCTATGCTGGACGCTAGAAGAATGGAAGTGTTTACTGCTGTTTTTCAGTCTAATCTAGAGGTGTTAGAAAACACGTATGCTAAAGAAATTCACGAAGGGAGCTTTAATGATTTGGCAGGTAAAAGGATAGCCATTTTTGGTGACGGAGCCGAAAAATGTCTTGAAACTCTTAGTGATTTGAATGTGAAATTGGTAAAAGTTAATTGTAGCGCACGAAATATGGGTCACATTGCGTTAACTAAACTAAAAGATCAGAACTTTGAGGATTTAGCATATTTCGAGCCTTTTTACTTGAAAGATTTTATCGCTGGAGCTCCAAAGAAAGTATTCAAATAAAATGGGAAACAAACTTGCAATATTAGTAACCATTTTTCTGTTAGCAGGATGCAAAGGATGCAGAGAAAACAATAGTGTAGTTCCTTTGGTAAGTGTGGATTTCTCTGTAAATATTAATAATGCATCTTATTTTGAGCTTACAAATATCACTGGTTGGGTATATGTAACGGGGGGGAGCCGTGGTATTATTATTTACAGAAATAATATAGATCAGTTCACTGCCTTTGATAGACACGCCCCTTATAATGCAGATGAAGGCTGTAGAGTGTCTGTTCTTGAGGATGAGATAACGCTCAAGGATGAATGCAGTGAGTCTAGCTGGTTAATTCTAGACGGAAGTTTGATTTCAGGCCCAGCAGAACAACCCTTAAAGCAGTACAGCACTCAGTTTAATGGATCTGTCCTTAGGGTTTATAACTAAAAAAGCCACCTAAGAATTCTCTTAGATGGCTTCTAATTCTAGTGTTATTAATTCCTAGTATCTGTAGTGATCCGGCTTGTAAGGCCCAGCCTTTGGCACAGAGATATAGTCTGCTTGATCCTGAGAAAGCTCCTCTAAATCTACACCTATTTTAGTTAAGTGAAGCATGGCTACTTTTTCATCTAAATGCTTAGGTAGCATGTAAACTTTGTTCTCGTAAGCCTCTGTATTATTCCACAATTCCAACTGAGCTAGAACTTGGTTTGTAAACGAATTACTCATCACGAATGAAGGGTGTCCTGTGGCACATCCTAAATTAACAAGTCTTCCTTCAGCTAATAATAAGATATCATTTCCATTAATGGTATACTTATCTACTTGAGGTTTGATCTCTACTTTAGAATCTCCATGGGTATCATTTAACCATGTTACATCTATCTCATTATCGAAGTGTCCTATGTTACAAACGATAGTTTTGTCTGTCATTTTAGAGAAATGTTCGCCAGTAATGATATCCTTATTACCAGTAGCCGTAACTATTATGTTGGCTCTTGGAATAGCGTCCTTCATTTTTCTAACCTCGAATCCATCCATAGCAGCTTGAAGCGCACATATAGGATCTATTTCTGTAACGATAACTCTAGCGCCAGCTCCTTGAAGAGATGCGGCAGAACCTTTTCCTACGTCACCATATCCTGCCACTACGGCCACTTTTCCAGCGATCATAACATCAGTAGCTCTTCTAATAGCATCTACCAAAGATTCCTTACATCCATATTTGTTGTCAAATTTAGATTTTGTAACAGAATCATTAACGTTGATAGCAGGCATTACTAAAGTTCCGTTAGCTTCTCTTTCTACCAATCTGTGAACCCCAGTAGTAGTTTCTTCAGATAAACCTTTGATGTCCTTAGTTAACTCGGGGAA
The DNA here is from genome assembly GCA_002336675.1 of Flavobacteriales bacterium UBA1958. Taxonomy (GTDB): domain Bacteria; phylum Bacteroidota; class Bacteroidia; order Flavobacteriales_D; family Sanyastnellaceae; genus ASP10-05a. Next base: position 4,197 of record DDEI01000051.1, read on the forward strand.
TCTATCAAACACCATATTTGTTAAATCTCCACCATCATCTAATATCATGTTTAGAGGTTGACCATCTTTAAAAGCAAAAATAGTCTGCTCTATACACCATTCAAATTCCTCTTCATTCAGGCCTTTCCAAGCATAAACAGGAACACCAGTAGCAGCTATGGCAGCGGCAGCATGATCTTGTGTACTAAAGATATTACATGAACTCCATGTAACGTCTGCTCCTAAATCTACTAGAGTTTCTATAAGAACTGCAGTTTGGATCGTCATGTGAAGACATCCTGCTATTCTGGCACCTTTCAGTGGCTTAGAATCTCCAAATTCCTCTCTTAAAGACATTAATCCGGGCATTTCTGCCTCCGCTAATTCTATTTCTTTTCTTCCGAAATCAGCTAAGGAAATATCTTTAACCTTGTACGGAAGCATTTCTTTTTGTGTTTGACTACTCATTAAATGCTGTTTTTATGCGTTGCAAAGGTACAGATTATCAATAGAAAAATGAAACCCGCTATACTTTTGGGAGAATGTATATGAAGCAAGCACAATTCCTTAGTTTTGTTACACAATGCCACTAAAAGAACTAAGAGAGATTGAGGGAGGAGCTGAGTTAGGAATATGGAAACTAACAGAGAGCGTTTCTGAGCTAGAAAGCCTCATGTTTGTTGAGGTAGCTTCTGAAAAGTACAAAGGATTTAACCATGACTTAAGACGACTAGAATGGCTGGGAGCCAGAGCACTTATGTCTAAAATGGGCCTTAAAAAAACACTTCAGTATACAGAGCATGGAAAACCTTTTTATCCTGCGGGACCTAAAATTTCTATCTCACACTCTAAAGATTTCATAGCTATTATTACTCATCCAGAGAATGAAGTAGGAATAGATGTTCAGGAAATAGTGGGTAAAGTCAGCATAATAAAACACAAATTCTGTAACACAAATGAGCTTGATTGGGCTACTTCGGATAAGGATTTTACCATAATCTGGTCAGCTAAAGAAGCTGTTTTTAAGGTAAAAGAGAGGAATGTTCTGTTCAAAGAACATATCCAGGTAAACCGTCCCGAAAATGGGCAGCTTCAGATCACATTCAAAGAAAGTCAGGTTTACTCAGGAGTACTTCTAAATCTTAAAAACTACGAAGGGGTTTACGTAGTAGAGGGTTTTTCTTAGAGGTGAGCACACTTTTATTTTCAGGAATCAAGCTGTATCACCAATACAGGTCTAAATCATAAACTATTCTTGGTTACCCAATAGCGATAGCCCACTATTGCTTTCTGAATCTTACTTAAATTATATAAGTCTTTTCTTAGCATAGAGGGTAATATTAATTTATTAATACGCGCTAATATTTTAAATGCGAACTTGTTTTTCATTTGTTTAAATTAGGTAGAAAAAGTAAAACCAATTTAGTTTTCTTTTAAATATGTAAGGTGCAGTTTTTTTAAAAACCCACTAGGCTCTTTAGACCATATTAACTCTAGCATGATGTGTTGCTCTAATACTCTCTTTTTATTACACGAGAAAGGTATATCTCTGTTAATGGAATGTTAAAAACCTAAAAGTATTAGAAAGCGCCAGAAAAGGGCTGAGTATGTATCTTTCCGTAATCTAACTAGGACACATGGTTTCTTAAACACGGCTGCCGCTCTATCTGAAATGGGTGGCATTTTGTGTCTTGTAAATGAGCGCTTTTTATATGGATGATGCTGCAGAAAAGAAGAAGGTAACGGTTAAAGAAACTCCCCTTATGGGTCAGTATAATCGCATAAAAGCGAAGTACCCTGATGCGCTGCTACTTTTCAGAGTGGGAGACTTTTATGAAATGTTTGGTGAGGATGCTATTAAAGCTTCCGGAATATTAGGGATAGTATTAACCAAAAGAAAAAACGGATCTGCCGCATTTATAGAGCTAGCCGGTTTTCCTCATCACAGTGTAGACACCTATTTGCCCAAGTTAGTTAGAGCTGGAAATAGAGTGGCTATTTGTGACCAGTTAGAAGACCCTAAACTCACTAAAAACATCGTAAAGAGAGGGGTGACCGAACTGGTAACTCCCGGGGTTTCATACCACGATCATGTTCTCGATAATAAGAAGAATAATTTTCTAGCCGCAGTTCACCTAAATGATACTATCTCTGGAGTGTCATTCTTAGATGTTTCTACAGGAGAGTACATGTGCGCTCAGGGAAAAGACGATTATATCGATAAGCTGCTTCAAAGTTTTAAACCTTCAGAAGTGTTAATTCAGAAACAGAAGCTTGCTGAATTTCAAACCAGGTTTGGATCAGAGTTTTATACGTATGTGCTAGAAGATTGGGTTTTTACAGAAGATTTTTCAAATGACATATTAAAGAGCCATTTTAAGACCAAGTCATTAAAAGGTTTCGGATTAGAGCGCCTAGCAGAAGGAGTAGTAGCTGCTGGAGCTGCACTGCATTATTTGGGAGAAACGAAACATAATGAGCTAAAGCATATAGCTACTATCTCTCGAATCGAAGAAGAAAAATATGTTTGGTTAGACAGATTTACCATAAGAAATTTGGAGCTAATCCACTCTCCTCATCCTAACGCGGTTACTCTAATTGATGTTATGGATCACACGGTATCCCCTATGGGTAGCCGACTTCTGAAAAGGTGGATGGTTCTTCCTCTCAAAGATTTAGCTCCTATCCAAGAAAGATTAAATATTGTAGACCACTTCACTTCGAGCACAGAGAGTATAGAGGCGTTGCAAAGCGAAATAAAAAAAATAGGAGATTTAGAACGGCTTATATCTAAAGTAGCTGTGGGTAGAGTTAATCCTAGGGAGCTTCTTCAGTTAAGCAGAGCGCTAACTAGTCTGATCGCGATTAAAGAAACGTGTGGCCTTCAGGAGAACAAAAGCCTAAAGCAGCTCGCTGGTCAAATTAACCTTTGTGAAACGCTAAGAGAAAGCATTAAGTCCAGGTTAAAAGATGATCCGCCTGTGGTTCTATCTAAAGGTAATGTTATAGCATCTGGAGTAGATGCAGAATTAGATGAGCTCAGAAAAATAGCTTTTTCAGGAAAGGATTTCTTACGACAAATTCAGGAGAGAGAATCCGGGATTACGGGAATACCCTCACTGAAAATCGCTTATAATAATGTTTTTGGGTATTATCTAGAAGTTAGAAACACCCATAAAGACAAGGTTCCCGAGACCTGGATAAGAAAACAAACTTTAGTAAATGCCGAAAGATACATTACTGAAGAATTAAAAGAATATGAAGCCAAAATTTTAGGCGCAGAAGAAAAAATAGCGGGTATCGAGTTTAGGTTGTTTAATGAGTTAGTCTCAGAAAGTGCCCAGTTTGTGGCGCCTGTTCAGATTAATGCGAGTGCTTTGGCTAAGCTGGATTGTCTGCTTAGTTTTGCTAAAATTGCTGTGAGAAACCATTACGTGAAACCTGAAGTAAACGAAGGTTTCTCATTAGAAATAGAAGCCGGTAGACATCCGGTAATAGAACAACAATTACCATTGGATGAGGAATATATTTCCAATGATATTTCATTAGATAATGAAGTCCAACAAATAATGATGATTACCGGGCCTAACATGTCTGGTAAATCTGCTATTCTAAGACAAACAGCGCTAATTACGATTATGGCACAGATGGGCTCTTTTGTGCCTGCTAAGTCTGCTAAAATGGGCTTGGTAGATAAGGTATTTACCAGAGTAGGTGCCTCAGATAACATTTCGAGTGGGGAATCTACTTTTATGGTAGAGATGAATGAAACTGCCAGTATTTTGAATAACCTTTCCAGCCGAAGTTTAATCTTGCTGGATGAAATCGGGAGAGGGACCAGTACCTATGATGGAATAAGTATCGCTTGGGCTATAGCTGAGTTCTTACATGAACATCCTTCATTTAGGGCTAAAACGCTTTTTGCTACGCATTACCACGAGTTAAATGATATGTCTTCTGTCTTTCCTAGGGTGAAAAACTTTAATGTAGCAGTTAAAGAAGTCGAGAATAAAATCCTTTTCTTAAGGAAGTTACAAGAAGGCGGTTCTAATCATAGTTTTGGTATTCATGTAGCGCAGATGGCAGGAATGCCTGCAGAAGTAGTGTTGAGAGCTAATGAGTTATTAGTAAAGTTGGAAAGTAAAAGTGAAAAAGGGAGATCAGTAAGCCCTACGAGTAACTTAAAGGAGAATGAATCAGAGGTGCAGCTTAGTTTTTTCCAGTTAGATGACCCTGTCTTACAGCAGGTGAAGGAAGAAATAATTAGTACGGATATAAATACCCTCACCCCGGTAGAAGCGCTCTTCAAGTTAAATGAGATTAAAAAAATAATAACGGGTAAGAGTAAATAATATCCTCATTCATAAATGGCCGATTCTAATCGTAAGAAACAAATATTAAATGGGGCAGCTCGGCTTTTTAGGAAAAGGGGTTTTACTGCTACATCTATGAGAGACATAGCCTCAGAGCTCCAAATAGAAGCTCCTAGTTTATATAACCACATCAAAGGCAAGCAAGAGATCCTGCAGATATTATTACTGGAGTTGGCCCGTTCGTTTACCTCTGGGATGGAGGTGATTAGAAATTCTACATTAACGTATGAGGAGCAGTTAGAAAGGTTAATTAGACTGCATGTGGAATTAACGATTAAACACCCTAATGGAATGGCGCTACTTACTTCTGATTGGGTCCATTTAGAAGAGCCTGCATTTAATCAGTATACCTCTATGAGAGATGAATATGAGCTGGCGTTTAGAAATATTTTAATAGAAGCTTTTAAGAATGATCGAAAAGAACCTGTGAACGTCGATTTAGCGCTATTTTCTATTCTTTCTACTTTAAGGTGGCTCTATACGTGGGTTTTGAAAAAACCAGAAATTAACCCGATTGAATTAGAAAAAGAGATGATTGAAAACTTACTATCCGGTATATTTAGTAGGTCATTAAAAATGAACTAATCAAATGAAAATTTACACTAAAACAGGTGACAAAGGCACTACCTCTTTATTAAGTGGGCGTAGAGTAAATAAAAATAACATTAGAATTGAAGCATACGGAACCCTAGACGAACTAAACAGTTGGATAGGTGTGATTAGAGACCGCAGTCATGAAAGATATCATAAAAACCTCATCACTATCCAAAACGAACTTTTCACCATCGGAAGCCAATTGGCAAATGATCCTGAGAAAACTGCTTCTTTTAAACTCCCAGACATTAATTCTGAAAGTGTATTGAGGTTGGAAAATCTAATGGATGAGCTGAATTTGGACTTGCCAGAGATGAAGAATTTTGTTCTTCCAGGAGGTCACGAGCTAGTTTCTTTTATTCATGTGGCTAGATGTATTTGCAGGCGAGCAGAGAGAAGAGTAGTGGATTTAATGGAAGATCAGGGGGTGGAAGAGCTCATTATTCAATACATAAACCGTTTGTCAGATTACCTATTTGTGCTTTCTAGAGCTTGTTCTCAAGAGGTTTCAGCAGTTGAAATTCCATGGAAGCCTGTCGTTTAAGTTTTGAATATTTGATAATCAGACTGTTATGACTATTATTTTTGATTTTAAAATTGATGTCGAATAGGTAAACAAAAAAATTATATTCGCGTAAAATTTGAACGCAGCAGCGGATTACAAGAACAACTTATCGTTTTAGTATCAAATAAACAATTAAAGCATGTATTGGACATTAGAATTAGCATCATACTTAGAAGATGCCCCTTGGCCAGCTACCAAAGATGAATTAATAGATTTTGCCATGAGAGCAGGAGCTCCGCTAGAGGTAGTAGAAAACCTTCAGCAAATAGAAGATGAAGGTGAGGCATATGAAAATATTGAAGAAATCTGGCCAGATTACCCCTCCAAGGAAGACTTTTTCTTTAACGAGGATGAGTATTAATTAATAAAAAAAATATAAATATAAACCGATAACTTGTTATCGGTTTTTTTATGCTCAATGATTTTAGGTAAAAAATAGGATCTAATCGCAGAGCCTAATATTTAACAGTTAAGTTAAAATCATCATTACAATTAGGGCAATGTAACTATGAGAATTAGTTTTATTTCAGTAGGTGAAATCCCTGAGATGAGTTTGAAATAATTATTAATTCCATTTTAGAACGACTAAATGCTATTTAAATTAGCACAGTATTCTTGTTGTGTTTGTTTCGAGCGTTTTATTGAATCATCATGTCTCCATTATAAATCGCACAGTATTTCTACTTCTTTGCTCCAAAAGTAGATTTCTTCCATTGGTTAATTCTTTAATAATATGTTCATTATAGTGTCTGATGGTTAACAGTTCTAGACCTTTATTAAACCGAATAGAAAATTTAAGATCTAAAGATTGTCGAATGTTTTCCAGGTCTTGATGAGCTTGATTAAATACTACAGAAAAACTAATAGCACTATTCTGCATTAAATTGACAGCGATTTTATGATCAGAAAGAACTTTGAATATTTCGCTTAGCTCTTTCTCCCCTAGAAATGAGAAATCTCTTGGAGTAAAACTCACTAAGATTTGCTCTCTTTTACTAATAAAGGAAGGTGCTAAAGGGATCATATCCACTCCATCTTTAATAACCGTTCCCTCTGCTCTAGGGTCGATAAATGATTTTATATAAAGCGGGATCTTTTTATTCTGAAGAGGTTTTACGGTTTTAGGATGAATCACACTAGCTCCGTAATATGCTAGTTCTATGGCTTCTATGTATGATATTTGCTTTAGTTTTATTGTATTCTGAAACTTTCTAGGATCCGCATTTAGCATTCCCGGAACATCTTTCCAGACGGTTACACTTTCTGCGTTTAAAAGATGAGCAAAGATAGCGGCACTGAAATCAGACCCCTCTCTTCCTAGAGTTGTCGTTTCATTTTTTTTATTCGAACCTATAAAGCCTTGAGTGATTATCAGTTTTTGGTTTTTCGAAGATACCTGTGAGTTTTTAATTTGTTTCGAGGATTCTTCCCAGTTTACCTGAGTGGTTTTATGGTCATCTTGGGTTTTTATTAGTGCGCGCGCATCGAGCCAATGAGATTCGAAGCCTTCTTTAATCAAAAACAAATGAATTAGGTATGTGCTCGACAACTCTCCTTGAGAAACTATTTCATCATAGCGGAAGTATTCATCTTTATTGGATTCCATGAAGTCAGAAATATGTTTCACCCTTTTGTCTATAAACTCTATAAACTCTTTTTTTATACCTAAGGATGTAGCTATATCGAGATGAAAGTTTTTGAACTGCAGAAGGAGCGAAGAACGTTTCTCTTGAGCTTCTGAAGCTAGTATGCTTTCCAACAGATTAGTGATTTTTCCCATAGCACTTATTACTACAAGAAGTCTATCAGAGGAATACTCTCTAAGTATTTTAGCTATGTTTTTTACGGATTTAGAATCTTTTACAGAAGCACCACCAAATTTAAATACGAGCATTAGAATTAAATTTTATAAATATTCTGCTAAAAACCATTTTTGCACTGGGTCAGAAAGAGCCGAGATATTAAGGTGGTCAGAGGCGAGCGCTAAATCAGTTATCGTGCCATCTTTCATCTTTATAAGAATATTTTCTGATGCAGGGCTATATGCCTTATTATCCACCATATCATGAATTACGAAATATGCAGCCTCATCTAAAGAGAGATCATATTTTTCAGAAATTCTATGTTGCATTTTTGAAATAAGTCCCTCTGTCCATTTTTCATTGCTAAGTTTAATTTTAAATAACTTTCTATTCAGAAGCGAGCTAGAAAGAAGACTGAGCACCTTGTCTTCATGGTTTTTCCATGCTTTTATACAAGCCAAAACATCATAGTCATCTAGTTCGCAGAATTTTTCTAAGATCGTTTTATCCGACCTAACCATGGACATGTCATATTCCGAATATAGAAATTCTCTTAGAACAGGCGTAGCAAAAAGGTCGATGCCATCATGAGCTAATTGTTTCGCCCGTTTTAGGACATTAACCAGCATGAACTCGGCACTCAAAACAGTCTTATGCAGATAAACCTGCCAGTACATAAGCCTTCTAGCTACGATGTATTTTTCTATCGAGTATATTCCTTTCTCCTCTACCACTACTTGGTCATCTTGAACATCAAGCATTTTTATAATACGTTCGGTTCCTACTATTCCCTCCGATACACCACTATAAAAACTATCTCGGGATAGATAATCCAACCTATCCATATCTAGTTGACTGCTTACGAGCTGATGTAAAAATTTCTTTTTATAAGTGTCTGAGAATATTTCTATGGCAGTACTTAGCTTTCCACCGAACTCTTTGTTTAAGTGTTGCATAATTAACAACGTGAGCTCTTCATGAGAAATATCACTAACTATACTGTGTTCTAAAGCATGGCTAAAAGGCCCATGACCCACATCATGAAGAAGTATGGCTAGATTGCCCCCTAACTCCTCTTCAGCACTAATTTCTACTCCTTTTTGCTTAAGACTATCTAAAGTCTCTTGCATTAAATTCATGGCTCCTATGGCATGATGGAATCTATTATGCACAGCTCCGGGATAGACTAGATGTGAAAGTCCAAGCTGAGAAATTCTTCTCAATCTTTGAAACCACGGATGATCTATAATCTCTATTATAAACTCATCTTTTAGCGTTATAAATCCATAAACAGGATCATTAAATATTTTCTTCTTATTCAATTTTTGTTCTCTCAAAAAAAAACTAGTTTTTAGTGCACGTTTATTCTGCTAAAGTCGTTTAACTTTCGAACGTTATTTACATACTGAAACGAAAATAATTCACTTTTATGGCTGAAAAAAAAATATTATGGGCAGATGATGAAATAGAATTGCTTAAACCACACATTATTTTC
>DDEI01000079.1 GCA_002336675.1 Flavobacteriales bacterium UBA1958
TAAAGTATATGGAACGTTATAATTTTAAAGACGAATTAACACCGGGTGTTTTTAGACTGCTAGGAAGAGTGCTGATGCCCTCTTTTATTATGTCCTTAATATTCGTTGTAATTATAGCAGGTGTAAGCCTAGTTATAGTTCCATCCTTATCTGTCGAAGGTGAAGATGTTACGGCTTTTATCCAGTCAGCATCTAAGTATGATCCAGATGAATTAAGTGGAGTTATATCGGAGAAAATGATGAATATTTTTTCTCTTCATATGGGCTCATTTATTTCCTTAATGATTTTACTTGTATTCGGAACTTTCATAGTTTATAATTTCAACTATACCTTAAGTCGCAATGAAGTAGAAAAAGGGAATAATTCTTTCTCAAGCGCACTTATTAATTTGTTTGATAAAAGAATACTTCACTACCTAGTAATTTCTATTATTATTGGCGGGCTATATCAATTTTTGAATTATTTCGTTCAAATGACTGGAAATGCTTTTATCATTTTCATTTTCGCTGTTACGGTTGGTCCAGTTTATTATTGGTTTAGCTTGGCTTATGCTGCCGTAGGCGTTGGCAATATGAGCTTTTCTGAGGCATTATCCTTTACCCAAAGTGAATTAACGTCTGGCAGGGTGGCCAAGGTCTTAGGGATTGGCATTCTGTTATCAATAGCCATAGCTGTAGCTGTGGTTATAGTTGGGTTGCTCGGGGTTTTAATCGCGAACATTCCTGTGGTAGGAGTTTTCTTGGCGGCACTTATGGGGGTTTTCTTATTTGCGATTTTTAGTGTTTTCATAGTGTCAGGATTTACTGGTCTATATTATAGATATGAATCTCAAGAAGAGACGGAGAGGGATGAACAGTTTATAGTTACTGACTAAGATTGAAGTGTAAATCCGTTTTATACGGTGCAATACTTATGAGAAAAAGATGTTTAAAACAGTGAGTGCAGTATAGAAATGTTAAACACATAAAAAAAGCCCCAACCTGAAAGGTTGGGGCTTTTTAAATTACGTATTCTTAATTTATTTTTTCACCACCTGAGCTCTATAAACCTCAGTTTCAGCAGAGACCTCTATAAAGTAAGTTCCAGCCACCAGGTTAGAAACGGTTAGCGTTTCAGTTCCTTGGTTTACTTGGTTAATTTGTCTAATTACTTGTCCTATACTGTTAAATATTCTTAGAGTTCCTTTAGCAGGGACATCTATGGTTAGCTCATGAGCTAAAGGATTTGGATAAACAGAAAGCACCTCTTTTTCATATTCAATTATTGAAAACGGAATTCCGCACGTCACTATATCAGCAATGTATCTTGGAAGTATCTGGTATCCTTCATCGTATGGAGAGCTATTATCAAATTGACCCCCGATTCCAGTTAGAGTGAACTCCCCTTCTGGCGCATCTGTTCCAAATACATCTGTATCTGCATCTACCCTCATAAGGAAACTGTTATTCCCGTCTGTCACATCTACATTGAATCCACTCCCGTCATTTACCCACTGAGAAGCGTCTACGAGAGAGACACACTCTACAGTTATTAAATTGCTTTCTGCAAACTCGCTTAATTCTGTAATTACTATAGGGTCTATTAAGGTATTATTACTAGAAATTAATACAATAGAAGAAGCTGATATCTGTGTTAGTCCATTGAACTGGTCTATAGTTCCGACTATGTGAACACTGTCACCTTCGTTTACTACATAGTCAGATACTGGTTCAAAGTTAAATACTCCGACTCCATCAGTTGGATCTATTAACGTAAACTGAACACCAGAAGGCCTCATATTTACTCCGTAAACCACACCTCTTAGTTCACACTCTAAATCTAAATTAGTGGCGATTCCTTCTGCGTCTATAGTGGCCGCTTCTACTATTTCTAATACTGGGGTTGATTGATCACTAGGATTTATAGTAAGTGTAAACCCATTCGTTACTAATGAAACTCCATCTGTAGGGTTCATTAATTCTAACGTGATTGTTTCTGCTCCCTCATCCATCATATCATCTACGATCGTTACATCAAATGACTGACCCATATCCATTCCTGCAGGGAATGTTAACGTTACAGGAAAACCAGTTCCATCAAAATCATCTGGAGAAACAGCTGTTCCACCTGAAAGCATAACGTCTACGGTCATATCTATATCTAATGGATTCAATACAGAAACCTCTAAAGTAACTGCCCCTGCATCTTCATTAACTGTTATTCCGCCTAACGAAAACGATAGAGTCGGATCTGTATTTACAGAACATGGAATAATGGTGTGTGAACCGATATTACTGAAGTCATCTACTTCTAGCACGTTCCATTCGTTTTGAGCTGTACCCCAATCAGAGTTTCCTTCATTGAATTCTTCCATTCTGACTAATGTATGGTTTTGAGTTCCGTTTTCTACTTCATTTACAGTCCATCCACCATCTATGTCTACTAAAGAAGCTTCACCTATAATGTCTATAATATCGCCTGTACTAATTTGTTGTAACGCGAACACATCATCTCCATTACTCAAGAATTGAAATTCTACATCTCTAGCCGATGCGATCGCTGGGGCTGCATCCGGGTGGGCTATTACGAAGACATCACCAGCTCCTAAAGTAGCCCCACCTAAAATATCATTTGTGTAATCCCATTCACCTTCTACATCGCACCCATTAGAACAATTTACTAACTGGTAATCTGCTAATGAAATTGGAAATTGTGTAGGGTTATAGATCTCTAGGGCTTTGTTGTTAGAAGTCCCTTCCATATACTCCGAAAAGAAAATACTTCCACAACCTTCTATAGCGACACATTCTTGACGAGTCACTGTAACGTAGTTAGAAGACAATTCTAAACAAGCTCCATCCGTTTGCACACCTAAAGCCGAGTCCCCTGCCTCTAATGTCATAGGGTCTAGTGCTCCTTGGAAGCTTAATCCCCAGACTCTGCATATTCCTGCGGTAGCTTCATTGAAATCATTAGAGTCTCCGACTAGAACAGTGAGGATGATATTCGCTTCATCAGTCACTACATAAGCATAAGAGTCTTCAGTAGCTATAGACGTGTTAGTGAATGTAAGCAAATCTGTTTCTTCATCTAAACAGACTACTACATTTTCTCCAGCGTCACTGCTAACCATTCCCCCGTCACAATCAGGGAAACATACGTTTCTAGTAATAGTTAAATAGTTAGAAGAAAACGAAAGACAATCACCATCCGTAGCGATCACTACTGCATCTTCTCCTGCAGACAAAGTTTCTTCGTCTAATTCTCCGTTAAAAGCTATTCCGTGTATTCTACATACTCCTTCTGGGAGTGAAGAAGAGTCGATAGTTTCTCCGTTAGATGTAGTGATGATGATGTTGTCTTCATCAGTAATAATGTAGATGAAACCATCACCTACATTACTTACTACGCTAAAATCTATAAGCTCTATAGCATCGTCATCTATACAAAAGGTCATTTCGGTCATTTCATCGTCAAAAGCCAATGAACCACCAAAACAACTCGGAACGTTAGAGGTTCCGGGAGACGGAGCTTGAACTAGAAACCCTGTTGGGCATAATGCTGTTCCTCCGTCTGGCACTCTAGAGATGCTTTCTACATCGCCTTCTCCGTTTTCACCTTCATTGTATTGAATTTGACATTCAGCAGCAAGGAATCCTAACAACTCAGCGTCATCATTATCATTACTGTCATAAATCACAAGATCTACTAAACCATCAATAGTAATCATGTCACCATCTAAGATAGGTGCTCCAGGATTAAGGTATAGAGCCACAGCGTCTGCTCCGTTTTGTAAATCATTGTCATCAAAAATCACATCTACATTGGCAACAGCTGCATTTCCCACCACGAAAAAACCATCAGTAATAGTATTTCCTGTGAGGTCGATAACGTTATAAGCGCTATCGCCGTTCCCATTAAAGAAGACTAAAAAATAACCATCTAAAGAAGTTTCTTCAGCCGCATAAAGTTCCACGAACTCAGCCGTGTCGGATCCGGGTGTGTTCGAGTCGATTTCATTAATGGTGATTTGAGAAAAGCCCGTCAAACTGAAGAATACAGCTAGAGCCGAAAGTATAAGTGTTTTCATGAAATGTTTTTTTGTTTTGAAGGCCAAAGATATTATTTTAATTAGGGGATACTCAAGACTATTCATTAATTTTATCTGAATAAATCCTTATCATGAAAGCTCTTTACTTTTTCTTCTTTTTTTCTTTTATAGGTTTTGGCGGCTTATACTCCCAAAACACAGATTGCACCGCTGATGAAAGCTGCGGAGAAGGAGCGACCTTTCCTGTGTTGTGTCCTGAAATTTTAATAAGCGCTGTGGCAGGAGAGTATTATGAAGAAATTATTAGTATTTACTTACCTAGTGAGATTGAGGCGGAAGGGATTTCTACAACCTTAGAAGAGGTGGTCATCTTATCTATTACAGGGCTTCCTTTTGGGATGGAATTAGTTATTAATGATGATGATTTAACTTTTTATCCAACACAGGGAGATACATATGGTTGTGCGACACTTTACGGAACACCTTTACTTTCTGGTTTTTATGATATAACTATTAATGTCCAAGTCACAGTCCTCGTTTTTGGATTTGAACAAGTGCTTAACCAAGCGTTTGCCTCACCGATTGAGGTCTTGGCAGGAGAGTCATCTAACAGCAGTTTTACTATCTCCACTAGTGCAGGATGTGGTGACCTATCTTTAGAATTAAATTCTTTAATTGACGGAAGCCCCAGCCCTACAGAGTACTTGTGGGATTTTGGGAATGGCGTCACCAGCACACAAGCAAGTCCTGAAGCTCAAGACTATTTAGATTCAGGCGATTACAACGTTTCGTTGACTACTACTATTTTTCAGTATGAATTAGACCAGTTAGTGCTCAATTCTATTTCAGGGGATGGTGATGGAGATCCTGATGAGGGTTTTGGGTTGTTTAGCCCAGACCCTTACCTAATAATTCTAGACGGTAACGGATCAGTGATTTTTACTACAAGCTCCATAGATGATGTGGAGTCAGCGACCTTTTCTAATTTGAACATTTTACTTAGTTCTCAGTTCAATGAATTTGTAGTGCAAATTTGGGATTCGGATACGTTCACTGAAGATGATTTCTTAGGTCAGTTTGTTATTTCAAACCCTTCTGCTGGAACTGGAGCTTTCAATAATAATGGTTCCGGAGGGAGCTACAGTATAAGCTATGAGGTGAGTAGTCAGTTTTTTAATGAAGAGTTAGTTTCTGTATTCCCGCTTCCTGATGCCGTCCTACAATACTCCGAAGAACTTCAAACATTATCAGTTCCTCCCGCGGAAAATAATTTTTACCAGTGGACATTAAATGGGGAACTTTTAGGAGGTGAAAACCAAAACATCATTGGGCTAGAAACACCAGGGATTTATCAGTGTCAAGTGACGAATGAATTTAGCTGCTCTGTTCTGTCTGAAGAATATGTTCTCTGCCCTGTTATAGAAATAACATTTGGAGATAATTTACTTAGCGTGTCCTTAGGTTTTCAGTCTTATGTTTGGTTTTATAATGGATTAGAACTAGATAGCGAAACAAATAATGAATTATCCTTCCAGGGGGATGGAAATTATGCCGTTGAAATTACCACTTCATACGGATGTGAAGTAACTTCAGCAGTCATTTCAGTTGTCGATAGTGTCTTTGAATTGGATTCAAAAATCTCACTTAATGTGTATCCAAATCCTGCTTCAAACGAGTTGATTATCCAATCATCCTCATTGAATGAGCAAACGCTGGTTAAAGTCTTTTCATTCAATGGTCAAGTAGTAATTCTCGAATCAATCAACTCCTCACCTTCTGGTAAAATTGAACTTAATGTTTCTAACTTATCGCCAGGAGCTTACACTGTAAGCCTTGAAAATAACTCGGGAATAATTGGAAGAGCGAAATTTATGAAATAACACCAAGTTCTTTTCCTACCTCAGCAAAAGCAGTTATTGCTTGGTCTATGTGCTCTTTTTCATGCGCCGCGCTTAGTTGAACTCGAATTCTAGCTTGTTCTTTAGGAACTACAGGGTAAAAGAATCCTATTACATAGATTCCTTTTTCTAGTAATTTATCAGCCATTGTTTGACTCAGTTTAGCGTCATATAACATAACGGGAACGATAGCCGATTCTCCATCTTTTATGTCAAATCCAGCTGCTTTTATTCCATCTTTAAAGTAGTTCGTATTCCACTCTAATTTATCTCTAAGAGAAGTGTCACTAGAAATCATATCCAACACTGTTAAGCTAGCTCCGACTATGTTTGGTGCTAGAGAATTAGAGAATAAGTATGGACGTGAACGCTGACGCAGCAGCTCTATAATTTCTTTTCGCCCTGAAGTAAACCCTCCCATGGCACCACCTAAGGCTTTTCCCAAAGTCCCTGTAATGATGTCTATTCTACCCAATACATTTTTTAGCTCATGTGTTCCTCTCCCAGTCTTTCCTATGAATCCTGTAGCGTGGCATTCATCAACCATAACAAGTGCATCATACTTATCTGCCAAGTCACATATTTTATCTAACTGAGCCACATAACCATCCATAGAGAAAACCCCATCTGTAACTATAATTTTAAATCGAGCTCCTTCTGCTGCTTTAAGTTGAGTTTCTAAATCAGCCATATCGTTGTTGGCATATCTGAATCTAGCTGCTTTGCAAAGCCTGACACCATCTATAATTGAGGCATGGTTCAGTGAGTCAGAGATAATAGCATCTTCTTTAGTTAAAAGAGGTTCGAAAACACCTCCATTAGCATCGAAAGCAGCAGCATATAAAATGGTATCTTCTGTTCCGAGGTACTCAGCTAACTTGGCTTCTAAATCTTTATGGATGTTTTGAGTTCCACATATAAATCTTACAGAACTCATCCCGAAACCATGTGAATCTAGTGCGTTTTTAGCTCCCTCTATTACTTTAGGGTGATTTGAAAGTCCTAGATAGTTGTTTGCGCAGAAATTAATTACTTCTTCTCCTGTCGAAATTTTAATAACCGCCTCCTGTGGTGAGGTGATAATTCTTTCTTTCTTAAATAGGCCTGCTGATTCTATTTCAGCTAATTCAGCTTTTAGATGATCTTTTAATTTTCCGTACATGAGATGATGTTTAGTCTTATAATTGATTTATTTGTGCTGCCTGCTAAAAGCTTATTCCGTATATTTTTAATATTCTCTAACCATTAACCCTTCAGAGAACGTTAGAAACTCTTCTAGTATCTTCGGGTTTCCTTCACATGAGCGAAGGCTAGCTAAAGCTTTTGCGAAGTAGGATTTAGACAGATGTTCTATGTCTTTATCTACCCCTAAAGAAGTAAATAAACGCAGTGTTTGTTCTACTTTTAGTTTAGGGTTTGGTTCTTTTTGTAATTCTATAAGTTGTGCTCTCTCGATTTCGTTAGCATTTGAAATAGCTTTTAGAGCTAAATAGGTTTTTTTATTAGCCAGGATGTCTCCGCCTTTTTGCTTTCCTACTTTTTCCATCTGACCAAACGCATCTAGATAGTCATCTCTGAGCTGAAAGGCTATTCCCATATTTATTCCATAATCATAGATGAGGTTAGCCTCGTTATCTGCCGCTCCAGCAGTAATAGCCCCCATTTTAAGAGCGCATGCTATGAGCACACTAGTTTTCAGCGTTATCATTTCTATGTATTCCTCTATCGACACGTTGTCTCTAGTTTCAAAATCCATATCGAACTGCTGTCCTTCACAAACTTCTATAGCCGTTTGGCTGAATAGCTCGTTCAACGGTTTAATGTTTGAATCTTCAGTGTTTATTACTAATTTATAGGCTTGGACGAGCATAGCATCTCCAGATAAAATAGCTGAGTTTGTATTCCACTTCTCATGTACCGTTTCTTGTCCTCTTCTAATAGGAGCATTATCCATAATATCATCATGCATTAATGAGAAATTATGAAAGACTTCGACGGCTAAAGCAGGATGAAGAATGTCCTCTACATTTCCTCCAAAAAAAGCGCTGGAAAGTAAAGCTAATGATGGTCTTAATCTTTTCCCTCCTAATTCTAAGATGTAGGAAATAGGTCGATAAAGCTCTTGTTCTGATAAGTTTGAAATGAAAATATTGATTCCTTTTTCTACTTCTTTCTTAGACTCGTTAAGTGTCATTTTCCTGCTTTCAATTGATTCAACAAATATGTTCCATAACCACTTTTCACTAGGTCACTGGCGAGCTTCTCTAATTCATTATCTGATATGAAACCAAGTCTCCAAGCCACTTCTTCTATAGCACCTATTTTTAAGCCTTGACGCTGTTCTATAACCATCACATATTGACTAGCCTGCATAAGGGACTCGAATGTCCCTGTATCAAGCCAAACCGTTCCCCGATCAAGTTTAGTCACCTTTAATTTCCCTGCTTTTAAATAGGCTTTGTTAACGTCAGTGATTTCGTATTCTCCTCTTGCGCTTGGTTCCAATTGAGCAGCTATATCCACCACAGAATTATCATAATAGTATAATCCCGGCACGGCATAATTTGACTTAGGTTTAGGAGGTTTTTCTTCTATTGAAATGGCTTTGTTTGCAGTATCGAATTCAACCACTCCGTAGCGCTCAGGGTCATTTACATGATAGGCATAAACCATTCCTCCTTCCACGTCAGTATTATTCCTAAGCAAGTTTCCGAAGCCCTGTCCATAAAAGATATTGTCCCCTAAAACAAGAGCCACTTTATCATTTCCTATGAATTCTCTTCCTAGTACAAATGCCTGAGCTAATCCGTTTGGCTTTTCTTGTACCTGATAAGAGAAGTTACATCCTAGTAAAGACCCATCTCCCAGCAAACGTTGGAAACCGGGTAAATCTTCAGGCGTAGAAATTATTAGAATATCCTTTATGTTAGAAAGCATAAGCGTAGAAAGCGGATAATAAATCATTGGCTTATCGTAAACAGGCATTAGCTGTTTGCTTAAGGATTTAGTAATGGGCCATAACCGGCTGCCGGTTCCTCCCGCTAAAATGATTCCTTTCATGGGTAAGAATTTTTATTGTTAATGTGGTCCTTTTCGTATTTGGAGTTCCTCTACATCTATGTCGTCCTCTTCATCGAAGATTACAAATAAAGGCTCATGCATTATTTTCTTAGTAAACCTATTATCTAAGGTCAGCAAAAGAGTAGGCAAAAGCACTAGATTAGAGAACATAGCGACTAATAAAGTGACTGAAACTAAAACCCCTAAAGCTCGAGTCCCCTCAAACTCTGAAGCGATGAATACAGCAAATCCGAAGAACAGAATGATACTTGTATACATCATACTTACACCAGTCTCTCTAACGGCAGAAATAACAGCTTCTTTAATCCTCCACCCGTTTGCTTTTAATTCTTGTCTGAATTTAGCCAAGTAGTGTATAGTGTCGTCCACTGATATACCGAAAGCTATGCTAAAGACAAGAACGGTTGATGGTTTAATGGGAATGTTAAAGTACCCCATAATAGCAGCAGTGAATAGAAGAGGAACTAGGTTGGGGATTAATGAGATTAACACCATTTGTACTGATCTAAATAATACCGCCATGAGCAGCGCCACAAAAAGAATAGCAATTAAGAGGCTCATAGCTAAGTTAGAAACCATATATGCAGATCCCTTAGTGAAAGCTACAGCTGTTCCTGTTAGACTTGTGGTGTACTTCGAGGCAGGAAAAACAGTGTCTATTTCAGCCTCTACCTTTTCCATAAGTTCTCGCATTTGCACAGTGCCAATATCAGCAACATTAGAAGAAATTCTGGTTTTTCGATACGTAGAGTCGATGAAAGAATGCTCTTGGTTTTCAGAGTTATACTGGCTACTAAAATACGGGCCAATTAAAGTTTGTTCATTTGATTTTATAAGTGCATAGCGCTCTTTAGAACCATTGTAAAAGGCTTGCCTAGCAAATTTAGATGCGTCTGCGATAGAGATGCTTCTTGAAAGCTCAGGGTAAGTTGCTAGTTTTTTCTGGAGTTTATCTAATCGTTTAATGTTAGATAGTTTGGTCATTTTTCCAGCGCTATCACTTTTTATAATGATTTCAAATGGAAGTACTCCATTGTATTGTTTTTCGAAGAATTTTAAATCTGTAATAACTCGGTCGTCATCAGGTAAATCATCTACAACATTTCCTGTGGAAGTCATCATAGAAACCCCTAAAAAACCGAGAACTAAAATGGCAGCGAAAGCCACGTAAACTGCTTTCCTGTAGTGGGAAACAATGTTTACAAGCACCTCCACGGACTGGTGAGTCCATCTTCTATTTAAGTGCTTAACCTGCTTAAGGCTTGGCGGTTTTAAGTAACTATAGGCAATAATTATAACCAGGATCGATAAAGCGAACATGACAATAATATTAATAGATGCTATAACTCCAAATTCTTTAAGGATATCACTATAAGTAAAAACGAATGTTCCAAACCCCATAGCTGTAGTGAAGTTCGTAAGGAAAGTAGCACTTCCTATTTTTATGACCACG
Source organism: Flavobacteriales bacterium UBA1958 (assembly GCA_002336675.1). Lineage (GTDB taxonomy): Bacteria > Bacteroidota > Bacteroidia > Flavobacteriales_D > Sanyastnellaceae > ASP10-05a. The sequence continues at coordinate 10,464 of DDEI01000079.1, forward strand.
CGTTGCAATGCCAAGACCTGGTTTCCGTGCTTTCTATACTCTACATGATACTTGTTTATGAGGTAAACACAGTTAGTAATTCCTATAATAATCATGAGTGACGGAATTAACGCCATAAGAATAGAGAGCTCATAATTAAATAGAGTTATAATGCCTAAGCTCCATACCACACCTACCGCCACGACCAAAAGACAGACACTCACCAAAACAATATCTCTGAAGAAGAGAAATAATAAAATAGCGGTTATCAAAGCAGATAAAAAGATGAACAATTTAAGCTCAGACTTCACCTTAGCTGTCATTTGATCTCTAATGAAAGGGAGTCCAGAAACATATGTTTTTATGCCTGTGTCTGCGGTAAAGGTGTTTATCATGCCCACGACCTCATCTACAGCCCCTGCTCTATCTGAAGAATTGAAAATATCAGTATTTACGAAGGCCATTAATAGTGTGGAATAGGCATCATCCTTCCATAGAATATCTTTATAGAAAGGCAGACTTTTAACCACATCCATTAATGAGTCTAGCTCTTCCTGAGACTGAGGAGCTTGTTGAGCCAATAATTCGAAGTTAAATTTCTTAAGGGTAGTATCTTTCTTGAGGTTAAATGATCTAAGAACGGAAAAAACTGAATCTACTAGAGGATATTTCGTGTCTAGAGCACCACCCTCCAACATTTCTGGGCGAGCCACAGAAACTTTTTTAATATCTTGTCCTAAGTTATACCACTTTTGAAAGTTTTCTAGCTCATATAATCGGGCATCGTCAGCTCCTATCACCATAACCATTCCGTCATCGTCGAAGAGCTCTTTAAACTCAAGAAACTCTAAGTTGGCCGGATCTTCTTGAGGAAGTAAGTTAGCGTATCCATAACTTAACTTTAGTTTGTTCAGTTGTGAACCCAGTCCAATGGTAATTAGGGCTAGAATGACTAATATAGGCAGTCTATAAGTTAGTATGAGTCGGGCTACTTTATGCCACATTAGAGACTGGTTTCATTTATAATTTGCGCAAAGAAACAAAATAAAGCGGTGCATTAACTGTACCGTTTCTTGATCTTTAGATCTAGCTTGTTGCATACCGGGTTTTTAGGTTTTCATTAAACAGAAACTTTAGGTCCAGAGCCATTCTTTTTATTAGCGCATTTATTAGTATCTCTTTAGTGTTAAAGGCTTATATAGAAGGCTTGTTAAGTTATTTTAGGTTGGTTTAAGCTTTAGTTAAAGAGATTTGGGGCGTGTAAATCATGCTGGTCAAATTAGGGAGTTTATAATGTAGGAACGTTCTGTCAGAATTCTGCGATAAATGCCGCGCTATGTGATCGCTGGTTTAAACAGATTCTTCTATCTTCGCATAAAGAAAAATTATAAAGATGTCAGCTTTTGATGTAATAGTTATAGGTTCTGGTCCTGGAGGATATGTAGCAGCTATTAGGTGTGCTCAATTAGGAATGAAAACCGCTCTAGTTGAGAAATACAGCACTTTAGGAGGGACATGCTTGAATGTGGGGTGCATCCCTTCTAAAGCACTCTTAGACAGTAGCGAGCATTATCATAATGCCACATCTACTTTTGCTGTGCACGGGATAAAAACAGGCAAAGTCTCTGTAGATTTTAAACAGATGATTCAAAGAAAGCGTGAAGTAGTGGAACAGACTACTGGAGGAATCGACTTTTTGATGAAAAAGAATAAAATCGAGGTTTTGACAGGGCATGGGGCTTTTATTTCTGAGACCAAAATTTCTGTTTCTCCTGAAAAAGGTAAATCTGCAGAATATGAGGCTAAGAATTTCATCATAGCCACAGGGTCTAAGCCGGCCACACTTCCTTTTATAAAATTAGATAAGACTAGAGTGATTACTTCTACTGAGGCGTTGGAGTTAAAAGAGATTCCTAAGCACATGATCATTGTAGGCGGCGGAGTAATTGGACTTGAGTTAGGAAGTGTTTATGCGAGAATAGGCGCTCAGGTTACCGTAGTGGAATATATGGACGCCATCATCCCTGCTATGGATAAGGCTTGTGGGAAAGAGCTAATGCGGTCTATGAAAAAGTTAGGCGTTAAGTTTTTGCTTTCACATAAAGTTAAAGAAGTAAAAGCGACTAAAACGAGTGTAACTGTTAAAGCAGACGATAAAAAAGGATTAGAGCAAGAAATCCAAGGGGATTACTGTCTCGTTTCTGTAGGGAGAAAACCATACACTGACAAATTAGGGTTAGAGAATACTTCAGTAAAGGTAGACGAGAGAGGAAGAATCGCTGTAAACGAAAAACTACAAACTGGAGCGGCTAATATCTACGCCATCGGTGATGTGATTAAAGGAGCTATGTTAGCTCATAAAGCCGAAGAAGAAGGAACATTCGTAGCAGAGGTTATGGCTGGACAGCATCCTCATATAGATTATAACTTAATACCAGGAGTCGTTTATACTTGGCCAGAAGTAGCCGCGGTGGGACAAACAGAAGAGCAGCTAAAAGAATCAGGCATTCCATATAAGTCTGGAGTTTTTCCGTTTAAAGCGAGTGGAAGAGCGAGAGCAAGCATGGACACAGACGGTATGGTGAAAGTACTGGCGCATGAAGGGACTGATGAGATTTTAGGAGTTCATATGGTGGGTCCGAGAGCGGCGGACATGATAGCAGAAGCGGTAGTTGCCATGGAGTTCAGGGCTAGTGCGGAAGATGTAAGTAGAATGAGCCATGCGCATCCTACGTTTACTGAGGCCATGAAAGAAGCCGCGTTAGCTGCTACCGGTGATAGAGCGTTGCATATTTAATAGGATAAAACGCTCGAGTTGTTTGGTAGCTTGCTCTTGATTGTGCGCTCTGTGAAGAGCAGAGCTATGAAGAAGTATCAGGCAGAATCAACAATAGCCAAGGGGATTAGAATTCAATAAATTAAATGACCGTACTATAAAGAGGGTGTGTGTTTTAAAACTAATCCCGTTTTAGGAATGAATAACCCAAAAGAAACAATTTTCTTGCTCAACAGAAACTCAAGCTCAGAGGCTGACTTAATGGCTGTAGGTGTGCAGGAAGAATTAACAGTTTCTGCTGGTTTTGAATGTTTTCAGGCGCTTAATGATTTTCTTCAAAAACATAAAAAATGGGTTTTTGGTTTTCTGAGCTATGATTTAAAAAATCAAGTAGAAAACTTATCGAGTAAGAATCATGATGGACTAGAGTTTCCAGAAATTTGCTTCATCGTTCCTAAGGTCGTTTATAGCTTAACCCGTGATGGAGGTTATGAGGTAATTGATACTTATGATAAAGAATTTTCAGAGAACTTAAACCCTTACTCTTTTTTAGAAAGTGAATCGGCAGCCAAAAAAACAGAAGCTAGCCTTACCTCTAGAACCCCTAAAGAAAAATACTTGAATGATGTGGCCTCTTTATTAAACCACATTAAAAGAGGAGACATCTATGAAGCCAATTACTGCGTGGAGTTTTACCACGAGCAGTTTAATCTAGCGCCCCTAGCAACTTATAAGGCCGCCAATAGTGCTACCTTATCTCCTTATTCTGCTTATTTCCAGAATGGAGATCACCATGCTATCTGCTGCAGTCCCGAATTATACCTAGAAAAAACGGGAAGCACAGTAGTTTCTAAACCCATTAAAGGAACCATCAGAAGAGGCGCAGACCCACAAGAAGATGAAGAGTTAAAAAGACAATTATTCTCCGATAAAAAAGAGCGGTCTGAGAATGTCATGATCGTGGACTTAGTAAGAAACGACCTCTCGAAAACGGCTAAAAACAACTCTGTTACGGTTAACGAATTATACGGTATTCATACCTTCAAAACACTCCATCACATGATTAGCACTGTCACTAGTCAAGTCGCAGACGAGGTGTCGAACTCGGAGCTTTTAAAATCTACGTTTCCTATGGGGTCGATGACTGGCGCGCCTAAGATTAGCGCTATGAATCTTATAGAAGAGCATGAAGATGCTAAAAGAGGACTGTATAGTGGAGCTATAGGGTTTTTCACTCCAGAAGGCGACTTCACATTTAACGTGGTCATTCGCTCATTCCTTTATAATTCTAAAAAGAAGTACCTTTCCCTAATGGCAGGCAGTGCTATTACAGCCCAATCCGTTCCTGAAAAGGAGTACAGAGAATGTTTGCTTAAGGTGTCTGCATTGAAAAACTCGATTCATGGATTTGATTAGCCGTTTACGAAAAACCATAAAGGATCATGGGTTGTTTATGGAGAACGAATCCTTACTAGTCGCGGTGAGTGGTGGTGTGGATTCTATGGCGCTATTACACGCGTTGCAATACTTAGGTTATCCCATACATGCAGCACATGTAAACTACCATTTACGCGGAGAAGACTCAGATTTAGATCAGCAGGCAGTAGAGGACTATTGTAATGCTACTTCCATTCCTTTTTTTGTAAACCATCTGGAACTGTCCTCTGGGCAGGGGATTCAAGAAAAGGCTAGAGAAGCTAGATACACTTGGTTTAGTGAGCTTAGAAAAGACCTTAAGCTGAATAAAGTAGTAACAGCTCACCATTTAAATGACCAGGCAGAGACAGTGTTGTTTAATCTGTGTAGAGGGTCTGGTTTAGCAGGAGCGTCAGGCATGGCTCTGGAAAACAACTCAGTCGTAAGACCGCTGCTATTCATGCCTAAAGAAGAAATAGTGGCTTACGCCAAAGAGAATAATGTTACTTATAGAGAGGATGTCTCAAACCAAAGCCTAAAATATTCTCGTAATAGAATTAGAAATGCTGTGTTTCCTTCATTAACTGAGATAAATAGTGCATTTGTGAATCATATTGGGGGGTTTTCACACCATGCTTCTCAGGCCGATCTGTTAATTTCTGAAGTCGCTAAAAGCAAGTGGGATTCCAATAATAAAAAAACTGCAAATGGCTTTCAGTTGGACCTTCAGTTTCTTAAAGGGTCCGATTATTCAGATTTGCTTCTTTATTATATGCTAGCAGAACTTGAGCCTAAACCTTCTCTTAGAAATGAGGTCGTGAATCTGGCCCGTTCTGCTGTGGGTAAAAAGGTAGCTGGATCTAACTATGTGTTTTGGAGAGATAGAATTAGTTTGGTAATAGAAAGTATAGAGAAAGAAGAGGAATTGACCACCGAAATTATAGCTCAAGGAACGGGAATTTATGCATACAAAAACGGATCTTTGTGCATCACAGAATCGGTGTTTGATTCTACCGAAAAGCCAAATGTAAATTTGATTTTTCTACCTTTAGAATACGGGGCGAAAAAACTGTCAATTCGGGCTTGGGAATCGGGGGATTCTATACGTCCATTCGGCATGAAAGGAAGGCAGAAGGTGAGCGACTTTCTAATTCAAAAAAAGGTGCCTATGCCAGAGAAAAGTAACGTAACGGTCCTGGAATGTGAAGGAGAGATTTTATGGGTAATGGGATTAAGAGCTTCTGAATTTACACGCGTGGTTGAGAGCGACCAGAAAACACTAAAACTACTTATAACCGTTTAAAAATGGATAAAACGAAGAAGGAAAGGGCTTTTCAATTGTTCTTGATGTTGTCTGGTGTCTTCGTGGCTAGTTTAGTAGCGTGCAATTTGATTTTCAAAAAGTTCTTTTCATACTATCAGTCTGCAGATACCGATATTAATATGGTGGTAAGCGTGGGGATAATAGCTTACCCGATTACTTTTTTGGTGACAGATTTGATTTCTGAATTGTACGGGAGAAAATTGGCCAATCAAGTGGTGTTTTCTGGAGTTATAGTCAGCCTGTTTGTTTTAGTCTTAATCACCATTTCAGATCAGGTAAGCGCAGTTAGTTTTTCACCTGTAGATGACGGGTTATTTCATCAGGTTTTCGGGAATTCTGGGGCGGCCATTACCAGTTCCATGATTGCCTATCTAATCGCACAGTTTATAGATGTCCGCATCTTCCATTTTTGGAAGAAGCTTACTAATGGTAAAATGTTGTGGCTGAGGAATAATTTTTCCACGATTCCCTCCCAGTTAATAGACACTGCAGTGGTGTTATTAGTGCTGTGTCAAGCAGGAGAAATTGGAAGGGAGAATTTCTGGCCATTTTTGGGTGCAGGGTTTCTGTTTAAAGTAATAGTGGCGGTTTTAGATACGCCTATTTTATATGGCGCAGTCTATTGGGCCAGAAGATATTTTGGATTGAAAGAGAATGAGGAGATTTCTCTTTACTGAAAGTCCAACTTGAAATTTAAAAGGACTCTAACCTCACATAGTTTTGTGCGTATCTTTAGAGTTCGAAAATAAAAAAAAATGAGTATAAGATTCAAAGGATTTATTTTACTGTTGGTTTCCTATTTAGTGATTTCATCGGTAAGTGGACAAATAGAAGATCCAGTTAAGTGGAAGTGGAAAGCCTATGATTTAGGTAATTCAGAATATGAATTGGTTTTCACTTCAGATATAGAAGAGCATTGGCATACCTATTCACAGTATTTGAGTAGTAACGACGGACCGTTACCAACCTGGTTTAGCTTTAATGAATCTGAAGGATGGGCTAAAGTAGATAGTGTGATGGAATGCTCTAACGTGACCATTACAGAGTTCGACCCTAACTTCGATATGGAGTTGGCTTACTTTGAAGGAAAAGTGAATTGGTGGCAGAAGATTAAATTAAACTCAGATACAGTAACGAATATCAAAGGTTTTCTTTCTTTCATGGTTTGTGATGAAAGTAAATGCCTTCCTCCAAAAGATATAGATTTTGACTTTGATTTAAGTCAGGCTACTGCTAAACCAGCAGACTTTGAGATGTGTCCCGAGCCTGTGAAAAAGGCTTTACATGATGAGAATGGAGCACTTGATCATGATAATATTGAAGAAGAAAGTGAAACTCCGTGGGGTCTATTTATATTAGGTCTTGGATTAGGTTTTGCTGCTGTCTTTACACCTTGTGTATTCCCATTAATCCCTATGACAGTAAGTTTCTTCACAAAACAAAGCAAGTCAAAAGCGCAGGGAATTAGAAATGCGCTGTTCTACGGTTTTTGTATAATCTTTATATATACTGGACTTGGGTTGCTCATAAGTGCCATTTTTGGTGGGGACGCTTTGTATGCGCTTTCATCGCATCCAGTATTTAATTTATTCTTGTTTGCTATACTGATTTTATTTGGGTTGTCCTTCTTAGGAGCCTTTGATATTCAGTTGCCGGCATCTTGGGCTAACAAGGCCGATAGTGCAGCAGATAGAGGTGGATTAATAGGTATATTTTTTATGGCAGCTACATTGGCTATAGTATCTTTCTCATGTACAGGTCCTATTGTAGGAGCTGCCCTGGGAGAATCAGCTAGTGGGGGATTTTTAGGTCCAGCGGCCATAATGTTTGGGTTTTCTTTAGCCCTTTCACTTCCGTTTATGTTTTTTGCAGCATTTCCTGGATGGTTAAATGCCCTTCCACAGTCTGGAGGTTGGTTAAACTCAGTGAAAGTTGTACTTGGTTTAGTGGAAATTGGTTTTGCTTTTAAATTCTTATCCAATGCAGACCTAGCTTATCAATGGCACTTTTTAGAAAGAGAGTTATTTATTACAATTTGGATTGCCGTATCAGCTTGTATAACGTTATATCTGTTTGGGAAGCTAAGGTTTCCACACGACTCGCCATTTGAAAAAATGAGTATTCCTAGGTTCCTTTTTGGGTTTATGTTCTTTATCATGACAATTTACTTATTACCCGGGATTTGGGGCGCTCCACTTAAGTTAATAGCAGGGTTTCCACCACCAGCCTTTTATGCAGAATCTGCGGGAGCATTTGCTAATGGTGGCGACAGTCATGGCGGTGGACCCACATTGCACATTGAGCCAGACTTCCAGAATGATTTAGAAGCAGCTCGAAAGAAAGCGAAAGAAGAAGGAAAACCAGTACTAGTGGACTATACAGGGTGGACCTGTGTAAACTGCAGAAAAATGGAGGAAAATGTATGGATTGTTCCTGAAGTAGCTAGAATTCTTAAGGAAGAGGTGGTATTACTCTCTCTCTATACTGATGATAGGTCTGAAATTCCTGCTGCTCAGCAAAGAACTGAAACCTTAGAAGGGGGAAGTACAATAAAAATTAAGAGACTTGGAGATGAGTGGAAATATAAAGAAGCTAAGGATCATGGTACAATAGCTCAGCCGTTTTACTGTTTCGAAGATTTTGAGGGAAACTTAATTTTAAAAGAGGGAGTTGGATACGATCCAGACCCACAATTTTTTATTGACTTTCTAGAGAAAGGTCTGGAAAAGTTTAATTCCTCTTACTAGATTAAAATTTTAAATCAAAAAACCACTCCTATTTGAAGGAGTGGTTTTTTTATGCCTTCATTTTTATAATTTTGTCCCTATGAATTTCATTAAAAAACACTTTTTAGAAGCACAGTCGGTACTAAATGATTTTCTTTCTAATGAAGATAATTTTCAGGCCATAGAAAAAGCTGGAGGTTTAATGGCAGAAGCATTGCTACGCGATGGAAAAGTCATCTCCTGCGGGAACGGAGGCTCTATGTGTGATGCCATGCACTTCGCAGAGGAGCTCACAGGAAGGTATAGAGATAACCGACCATCACTAGCCGCTATTTCTATATCAGACCCTAGCCACATTACGTGTGTAGGAAATGATTATGGGTTTGATTCTATTTTTTCTAGATTCATAGAAGGAATGGGTAATTCTGGAGATGTGTTATTGGCCATCTCCACTTCTGGAAATTCGAAGAACGTATTGGAAGCAGCTAAGGCGGCCAAAGCCAAAGGAATGACCGTAGTAGCACTCACAGGAAAAGATGGAGGTGAACTAGCTTCTGTGTGTGATGTAGAGATAAGAGCGCCATGGAGCGGTTATGCCGATCGGGTGCAAGAAATTCACATCAAAGTGATTCACTCACTGATAGATTATATAGAAAGACAGCAGTAATCACTTTTTCTCCTCCTCCTTGATTCAAAACCCAGCAAATCCCATTTTTTTCTAGCGGAAAAAAACTTAAATCACTTAATAACAGATTTTTAAATGGGTTTTTGATTTATGGCACACTGTTTGT
>DDEI01000008.1 GCA_002336675.1 Flavobacteriales bacterium UBA1958
TTTTATTCGCTAAGCATTAATCTTTAATGAAAGTATGGCTGAATTTACTTTTATCTGTCTCAACGACTATTAAATAAGAGCCAATAGGTAAGTGGCTAAAATATATTTCCCCAAAATCTTGTCTTAAGAGGACTTTATCATTCATTCTCCATGCCTGCTATATATTGAAATTAATCGAAGAAATTCTCTCCGGTACAGGCACAGTTTAGATCAATAATACCGCCTCCATAGATCGAGTCTGAACTTATTATCCAGCATGAGTCTCCAAAATTCTGCATTAAATCTGGACAATCGTAAAGTACATTGTTTGTAGTGTCTTGAAAGTTAATACAGTCGCAATTAGAATCTACATATGCATTTACTCCACAACTATCTCCATAATTTAGCATTAAATCTGGACAATCATAGAGTTGATTATTGGTAGTGTCTTCAACATTAATACAGTTGCAATTAGCATCCATAAACCCCTCCACAAGTATGTTTCCGTTAATACCTGTTCCATCAGCGCAAGCGTCTCCAATATTTAATTCCCAATTTGGACAATCATAAATGTCAGTTCCAGTTGTGTCTTCATTAAGTGCAGTAATACAAATGCAAGCTGTGCTTATTATACCCGCAGAGTCGCAGACCTCTCCAAAATTAGCTTGGATGTCTTCACAGTCGAAGTTGTTATCATCTGAGTTGCAAGAGAAAATTAGAAATGCGACTGAAAATAGGAATGCAGATCTTTTAAGTAAGGTAGTAATTGATTTCTTTGTGTCTTTTTTCATTGGTGTAAATTTATGAGTTCCTTATCTAACACGTAGTTTTTTAAGCCGAGAGTAGGGCGTGGTATTGATTTATTATAAATAAAGAATTAATCAATTGATTTACAGTAGATAAAATAAGTATGGTTCTGTGTGAGTCTTCGTTAGAACGCTGTAAACCGAACTGATTTTCTAAAAAAGGAAAAATGAACAACAGCTGAGGACATTTAGATAACACAACTAGGAAGGTCTTATCCGTACTTTGTGCTCGAATTGAAAAAGCAAGGAAAGTGAACTGGAATGATGTAATCAAATATGCAACTGACGGAAATTCTGCACCAAGCAGAAGAGTGGAAAAGTCAGAAGAGGAATGGTCGAAACTATTAACAGAGGATCAATTTAGAATAACGCGCCAAAAAGGAACCGAAAGGGCTGGTTCTGGAGCTTTATGCAGCGCCCGTGATGCTGGTAAATACACTTGCATTTGCTGTGGAGAAGCTCTTTTTGATTCTACTATTAAGTTTGAATCAGGAACAGGCTGGCCTAGTTTTACGGTTCCTATCAGAGAAAATGCCATACAGTATGAAAAAGATACAGCCCATGGAATGGTGAGGGTAGAGGTGATGTGTAATGTGTGTGATTCTCACCTTGGGCATGTATTTCCTGATGGCCCTGAGCCAAGTGGATTGCGATATTGCGTGAATTCAGAATCGTTAAAATTAGAAACAGATTAGGTGATAAAAGAAAATTACTATATAAAAGCGTCGAGTTTTACTCAAGAATTATCTGAAGACCCTAGCCAGTTAAATCAGTCTAGAATAGTTGAGAAAGCCTGTTTTTCTCGGGTGAGTCCGGAGAAGTTTCCTCATGGAAGTTTAGTTCACACTAATCCCCTGCTTCAGGCAGAAATGGGTTTGGAAATCTTAAAAGAAAGGGAACTTTTAATGCTAACGTTAGGGGTTCATCCAGATACAGAAGGAAACACTTTTGCTATGTGCTACGGGGGACATCAGTTCGGTCAGTGGGCTGGACAGTTAGGGGATGGAAGGGCTATAAACATAGGTGAAGTACAACATGAAGGAAGAAGTTATGCGTTGCAAATTAAAGGGGCAGGTCCTACACCATACAGCAGAAGAGCGGATGGGTTGGCAGTTCTGAGAAGTAGTGTCAGAGAATATCTGTGTAGTGAATCTATGTTTCATTTAGGTGTTCCTACTACCAGAGCCTTGAGTCTAGCCTTGAGTGGAAATGAGGTAAGAAGAGATCCAATGTATGACGGGAATCCATTGGATGAAAGAGGTGCTATAGTCTGCAGAGTAGCGCCTAGTTTTATTCGGTTTGGAAACTTTCAAATCCTAGCGGCTAGAGAAGATAAAGAGAATTTAAAGAAGCTGCTGAGGTATACTATTAAGCATCATTTTCCAGAAATAAAAGGTGATATAAAAACGCAGGCAGTCTCTCTTTTAAAAGCAATAGCAGATAAAACCAGAGAAATGATTATTCACTGGCAGCGTGTAGGATTCGTACATGGTGTTATGAATACAGATAATATGTCTATTCATGGAGTCACTATAGATTATGGTCCTTACGGTTGGCTAGAAAACTATGATGAGGCCTGGACACCTAATACAACCGATGCTCAGAATAAACGTTATGGATTTCAAAAACAGCTGAAAATATCGCTGTGGAATCTTCTCCAATTAGCTAATGGGTTATATCCTTTAGTGGGCGATGCAGCACCGCTAGAGGAGATACTGCACGAGTACGATGATTTGATAATGACAGATTACCATCAGATGATGTGTGCTAAGTTAGGTCTGGAGAATTGGGAGGATACAGGGACCGGTTTTGTAAATAAACTTAGAAGATTACTATCTAATAATCATATAGATTACATTATGTTTTTTCGACTGTTAGTTGAAGTTAATTTGTACTCAGAACAAGAAATTAAAGTCTTGTTAGAAAAAACAAGTTACCAGACCGGGGAAGTGCTAAAAATTCAATTGGATGATTGGACGGGGTGGTTCGGTGAACTAAAAGAATATGTTCAGAAAGAAGGAATAAATCAGAATGATCGAATTATAAAAATGAATTTAATAAATCCGAAATACGTGCTCAGAAATTATATGGCACAACTAGCTATAGAAGCTGCAGAAAAAGAGGACTATTCAGTGTTGAATGAACT
>DDEI01000092.1 GCA_002336675.1 Flavobacteriales bacterium UBA1958
TTTGTGAACTTATTCTCTATAATATTTCTAGCCGAAAACCCAATATACCTATTCTTACTTTGGTACCAAACACCCATGCCTATTTGAGGAAATAGAATTTGACTTTGAGATGCTGTAATAGCTGGGTCAAAAAAGTCTTCTGCTATGACTTGCCCAACATCCAATCTGTGCTGACTAAACCCCAATGAAGAGCCTAGCGAGAGCATGTTTCTCTTGTTCACTTTAATGTGATAAGAATATGATCCCGAAAGGGATGTAAAGCCCATAGGCCCTGCCTCGTCTGTTTCCACTTTTACTCCTACCCCATGGAAGTTAAATCGCTTTTTCCCAAAGCTTCCGGTAGCCCCAACAAAAGTTGATTTAGGCGAGCCAGGAAAACCTAGCCATTGCCTTCGGGAGCCCATTCTTAAATCGAGGCATGACTGTGACCCTGCTACGGCAGGGTTAATAGCCAACAAGTTAAAATTATAGTTTGTGTAAATCGGTAACTGCTGCCCCTCAGCAGTAATAAATGAACCCAATGTTATAATTAGTGCTAATATTCTCATCTCTAATTTAGTATGACTACGAATCCTACTATCGGTTCTGAGGTTACCTCTAATGAATTTAATTCTATTACATAATAGTAAGTGCCTGCAGCCAATTTTTTTCCGTCATTAGTTCCATCCCAAGGAACGGAGTAACCAATACTTTTATATACCAACTGCCCCCACCTGCTATAAACGCTAATCAACGCACTCTCAAAACCTTCAATTCTACGGATTTTCCAAAAATCATTGTAGCTGTCGCCATTCGGTGAAAATGTATTAAGAACCGTAATAGCCGGCCCTACTGTAACAGTGATTATGTCAGAAACAGGGCAGTCTCCTACCTGCGCAACCACCTCATATGCAGTTGTGTTGGAAGGTGTCGCTATTGGGAATTGAGATTGGAAATTATCTAAACTGCTCTCAGGGGACCATACATAATTCGGTGCACCAAAGATAGCTGTAGCTCCATAAACCTGTAGCTCTGAGCTTAACCCTAATGAAATACTATCATCACAACAGGCATCAATCTCTAAAGGAGCACCAGTAAGCGTTAATTCTATATTACACCCAAAGCCAATTGATGTTGGGTCTATTCCCAAAACAAAAATATACGTCGTGTTTGGCTCTAGATCACCTGAGTTAAAAATAAAAGAATTAGAATCAGAAGCACACGCGCTTATCACTGTGAGGCCGGTACATGGATCGGCTCCTCCAGTAGGCTGGAATATCCCCGCATTTACGGTTAAGTTCAACCCTTCATCAACACAGTTATCAATAAAAATATCTGCCTCTATTTCATACGGAAGAAACCCGCTTGGGTTATCAGCGCTATTGTTAGTGGTAAACTCATAGAATATACTTTGAACAACAGTAAAACATGGGCCGTTAAACTCCCCAGAAAAACCAGTAGAATCTATGATTTCAGTCACTCCAGAGCACAATGTAATGGGAGAGGAACAGTCTTGAGCGTTAATCGCGGAAGACCAAACAACAACTAATATGTAAATCAAAGCACACCTCATGACGGGATTATTAAAGATAATATATAATAAACGGAAGGGTAGCTATAATGGTATTATTATACACAGTTTTCTGTTTACAAGGAGAGTTAGAGATCGTCTAGTCAAACGTTACCATAACTCCACCTTTATCTATGGTGTCTCCTTTATTTACTCTGATTGATTTAACCCTGGCCCCGGTAGAAGATTTTATTACATTCTCCATTTTCATAGCCTCCAAAATTACGATTACATCACCTTCAGACACCTCTTGGCCTTCAGACACCAAAACGTTTAGAACTAAGCCAGGCATCGGAGCTTTGATTTCTTTTAGCTTTTTAGTGCCTCCACTAGACATCCCTAGCTCCTTAAGAAGAAGGTCAAACTCACTTTGTTCAGTTACTTCTATAGCTTGACCCGCTATTTTGAACGTGTATTTTTTACTGTCGGGAGAATACTCATCCAACACTATACTAAAAGAGTTTCCTTTTTCATCTATTACACTCCAGCTATTCGGTGAGATTTCTGAAACATCCCAATTATAAGCCTCTCTAACAACTTCTCCAGCTAATCCATCATCGCTGATTTTACTCAGCTCTAGAGCTGTTTTATCGTTAAATAGTGCTTTTATCATTTCAGTGTAATTTCAAGCAAAGATGCGAAAGATTGAATATTAAAATTAACTGTTCCTGAATTAAAGTCAAGCGTTGCAGCGCTAACCTAAGAAACACTATACCTTTGGAGAAAAATTAAATCATGAGACTATCTGCTTTAGCTATTCTTTTCTTACTCTCTTCTGTTCTTTTATCCTGTGCTTCTAGAAAAAACATGCCTGATAAGAGTGTTTTGGAGGCTGTTTTAAACACGGAGGAAATAACACTAACGGAGGCTATTATACTGCCTGACACTAATTCTTATAGGGCTGCAGAGACTCGTGTTAACGATATACTTCATATGGACTTAAATGTTTCTTTTGATTGGAAAGAAAGGTCTGTTATAGGCTCTATACAGCTTGATGTGAAGCCATACTTCTATGCTACTACAGAACTCATACTAGATGCTAAAGGAATGGAAATATCCGAAGTAAGTTTAGTTGATAATAATGATTTTGTTCCACTAGAGTATACCTACGACAACGAATTTCTTAGCGTACAATTAGACAAGGAGTACACTCGCTCAGAAGTATATCGGCTTAGAATAAACTATACCGCTTTTCCAGAGAAAGTAGGCGCAAAAGGAAGTAGCGCTATTTCCTCAGCCCAAGGGATTTATTTTATTAATCCAGACTCTACTGAGGTTAATAAACTTACACAAATATGGACTCAAGGAGAAACAGAATCAAATAGTGTGTGGTTTCCTACGATAGATAGTCCAAACGAAAGGCTTACTCAAGAATTAAAAATAACGGTTCAAGAAAAACATAAAACACTATCAAACGGAGCTTTAATCTTCTCTAATTATAATGGTGACGGAACGCGCACAGACTACTGGAAACAAGAGTTACCGCATGCTCCTTATTTAGTAATGATGGCTATAGGTGATTATTCTGTGGTTACCGATTCTTGGGAGAACGCAAACAACGAAGATATAGTAGTGGATTACTATTTAGAAGCTGAATATGCTCTTTACGCGAGAGATATTTTCGGGAACACCCCTGAGATGCTTACTTTTTACTCTGAAGTATTAGGCTTCCCTTATCCGTGGGATAAATATAGTCAGGTAATCGTTCGTGATTTTGTAAGTGGGGCCATGGAAAATACTTCTGCGGTTATTCATGGTGACTTCCTGAACGCCACAGATAGAGAGCTATTAGATGGTGATAATGAAGCTATAATAGCTCATGAGTTATTTCATCATTGGTTTGGAGATTTAGTAACTTGTGAAAGTTGGTCTAATCTTCCTTTAAATGAGTCATTCGCGACTTATGGGGAGTACTTATGGGAAGAACATAAATATGGTAGATATGCCGCTGATTTGCATGGAATGAATTCTATGGCTGGATATTTAGCTGAGTCCCAAACGAAGCAAGAGGACTTAATTCGGTTCTATTATGACGATAAAGAAGATATGTTTGACGGGCATAGTTATAACAAGGGGGGGAGAGTGCTTCATATGCTGCGCTATTTTTTAGGTGATGATGCCTTTTTCTCTGGTTTAAAACTTTATTTAGAGGATAATCAATTCGAATCTGTAGAAATTCATCAGTTAAGGCTGGCCATGGAAGAGATAAGCGGAAAGGATTTAAATTGGTTTTTTAACCAATGGTTTTTAGGAAGCGGGCACCCTGAGCTTACGATTAACTATGACGTGAATGACTCCTTAAACACACTAACAATTCTAGTAGAACAAACACAAGAAGGCTTATTCAGGCTCCCGTTAGAAGTAGATATTTACACTGATTCAGGCGTTAAAAGACAACGAATAGATATTAGACAAAGACGGCAAGAATTCATTTTATTTTATGATGGAACCCTTTCTTTCGCTAATCTAGATGCCGAAAAAGTGTTATTGGGAACGAAAAAAGATAATAGGCCTGATGCTTGGTGGCCTCTAGCTTATCATAATGCTAAGGTCTACCTTGATAAGAGTGAGGCCTTAGATTATTGTTTGAAGTCAAGTGACCCTGAGTGTATAGCTTGCTTGGAAGATGCGTTATCCGATTCGTTTTGGAAAGTTCGAAAAACGGCTCTTAAAGGCGCTGAAAAATTAAAAGGGGTGTCTCCTTTAGAATTAAAGGAGAGGCTACTGAATATGGTTCAAAAAGATCCTAAATCACTCGTTAGAGCTAGGGCTATAAAAACATTATCTAAGGCTTATAATGATGAGGATTTTTCTGAAATATATACCGAAGCTCTTAACGATCCTAGCTACGCTGTAATTGCGCAAGCCTTGAAATCACTAGTGAATGAAAATACGCCGTTAGGGTTGGCTAAGGCTAAAGAATTGGAAAATGAAAAAAGTCAAAAAATAAAAGGTTCTATAGCGAAAATTTATGCCAAACACGGAGATGTGTCTATGAATGAGTTTATGGTTGAAACTCTCAAAGGTGCATCGGGTTTTGGAAAATTCGGTTTAACCGGAACATATACTAAATATCTAAAAAACCAAAACTCTGCATTTATAGCTCAAAATTTAAGAGAACTAGAAAAGATAGCGGTAACACCCGGAACTTGGTGGGTTCGTTTAGCGGGTTATAATGGCTTAAAGTCTCTCCAGCAAGAACTAGACAGCCGTAGCCCTGAAGACCTAAAAGCTTCTGCGATTTCAGGCTCTATTAAGGAAACCATAATCACCCTGCTCGAAACTGAAGATAACGAACAAATAAAATCTATCATCACCCCGTAAATGGCAGGAATATATGTTCATATTCCTTTTTGTAGGAAGGCTTGTCATTATTGTGATTTCCATTTCAGCACTTCCTTAAAAACGAAGGATAATGTTTTAAACGGTATACAATTGGAGGCATTGCAACGCAAAGAATCCTTAGCCGACCAAGAAATTAAGACGATATACTTAGGCGGAGGAACCCCTAGTCTTTTAAAATCTAACGAGTTGAAAGATATTCTCAATGCTATTTATGTTCATTACTCGGTTTCTCCCAAACCAGAAATTACGCTAGAAGCCAACCCTGAAGACATCACGGATGCTGTTGTGAAAAACTGGATTAAACTGGGGATAAATCGTCTATCCATAGGGGTTCAGTCGTTCAATGAAGACATCTTATCCTGGATGAATAGGTCACATAATTCCACTCAGGCAGCCTTATCAGTTAAAATTGCTCAGGATGCTGGAATATCTAATATATCTATCGATTTGATTTATGGCGTTCCTCATAGAACTCATGCAGATTGGATGAACGAACTTAAGTCTGCTGTAGATCTAAATACGCCTCACATTTCCGCTTATTGCTTGACAATAGAGCCAGAAACGGTGTTTGGTAAAAAAGCTGTTAAAGGGGAGGTTTTGGCTTCACCTAACTCGGCAAGCTCGGTAGAATTTATTACTCTGGTAGATAATTTAAAAGATGCGGGCATTCATTTCTATGAGGTGTCAAACTTTTCCAAGTTTGGGTTTGAATCGAGGCATAATAGTAATTACTGGAACCGGGCGGATTATATAGGCTTAGGCCCTGGTGCGCACAGTTTTATCGATGGAACCAGAAGCTGGAATGTTTCTAATAATGCCTTATATGCCACTGGACTAAAAAAAGGCACGCTTATTTCTCAATCAGAAACTCTTTCGAATATAGATAACTACAATGAGTATATTATGACCAACCTTCGAAGAAGAGAAGGGATAAACCCTAAATTGATTACTGCTCATTATGGAGTAACTCTTTCTCAAAGCTTTAAGGATATTCTTACTCGATACGAGGCTTCCAAGGACCTTTTAATCGCAGAGAATTCCATAAAATTAACACAAAACGGGTTTCTTTTGGCAGATAGAATCGCAAGTGATTTATTTTTAACCCATGACTAATATAAAAGCTAGCATCTTAATTAATGGAGTCGAGTTCGAGGCTAACCTCCAAGAACCTCTAGATATTTCTATCGAACTGTCTTCTGAGAAAAATCCTCAAGCTTGGTACGTGGATCTACCTATAATTACCCCTGTTATGACAGAGCACTTTACGGGAAGTGTGGCATTGGGCGGGGCAGTTAATTTTAGAAACATCTTCTTTAATCCTCATGGTCACGGAACGCATACAGAGTGTGCGGGCCACATTAGTGAGGAAGTTCATTCTGTAAATGATTCCCTAAAAACCTTCTTTTCTGAGGCTTTATTAATAACTATAGCTCCTGACATACTTAAAGAAACTGATAGATGGATGGAAAAAGGAGATTTAGTTATTACAAAAGACCAGCTCGAATCTAAATGGGATGGAAGCTCTGAGTCATTAATCATTAGAACCACGCCTAACACTATAGAAAAAAAGTCAAAAAACTACAGTGATACCAACCCGCCATATATCCATCCTGATGCTATGGAATACATCGCCTCTACCAAGATCAAACATTTACTTTTAGACCTGCCCTCTGTAGATCGTGAAAGTGATAAGGGGAAGCTCATCGCACATCGAATATTCTGGAATTATCCCTCAAGCATAAACCTTGAGAGAACAATCACAGAGATGATCTTTGTCAATAATCAACTGGTAGATGGTATGTATCTCTTAGAGCTGCAGGTGGCTCCTTTTAAAAATGACGCTTCTCCCTCTAGGCCTGTTGTCTATCGTTTGAAGGTTAAATAAAACGTGGTGCCCTGTCCGATTTCTGTATTAAACCATATTTTTCCCCCGTGATTTTCTAGAATGTTTTTTACCATTGCTAAACCCAATCCCATCCCTTTTGACTTTGTGGTGAAATTAGGTACGAATATTTTTTCTTGAACGGCTTCAGGCACGCCTGTTCCGTTATCACGAACTTCCACTAAGAGCATTTCTTCGTACTCTTTAATCTCTATATGAACCTGCCCTTTTGTGTCTTTCGGAATCGACTGGATAGCGTTTTTAATTAGATTATTAAAGACTCGAAGGTTTTGGTTCTTATCTGCCCTAAGCTTCGTGCTAAAAGAGGGTTTTAAAAACTCTATATTCACATTAGACTCCAAAGTAAATGTCTCTATTGAATCCTGAATTATATCAACCAACTCTACCGCTTCAAGCTTCGATTTAGGCATCTGCGCAAAATTTGAGAACTCATTTGCGATATTAGTCAGCGTGTCTATTTGGTTGATTAACGAAACTGCCGTGTTTTTGAATTTATCTTGCCAGTCCGGGTCCTTGTCCTCCATGGCTCGCTGCAAATGCTGTATTCTCAGCTTCATAGGAGTTAGTGGATTTTTTATTTCATGCGCTACTTGTTTCGCCATCTCACGCCAAGCGCTTTCTCTTTCTGAACGAGCAATTGCTACTGCGCTTTTTTCTGCCTCTTTCAGCATCCTGTTGTACTCGGTCACCAAAGATCCTATTTCATCATCGGTTTCCCATTCCAGTGGCGTGTTTATTTTTCCTAAGTCAACTCCTTTCATTTTATCCCCTATGCGCTGTAATGACTGAGTGATGTAATTCGACAAGAGCAGCGCGAGAATACTGGCTGCTATAAATAAGCCCACGTAAATTAAAATAAGATCTGTTAAAAAGTTTTCTATTTCCTCCCTATTCTCGTTTTGAATGTCAAAATAAGGAATGTTGGTTACGCCTAATGGCCTTCCTTCCAAATCACTGAAATGCCAGTAAGCCAAGTAAAACTCGTCCTCGCTTTTCCCTTTTTCAAGTACGATTCTTACCGCTCCGTCTGTAAGTTTTTGCAGGATATAATTCGGTACTTTTTGAGGAATTCCTTTTTCAGTAAAAATATTAGGGTTACTCGATATCAAGAGCTTTCCTTCTAAGTCGTACAGGTTTAAATCCAAATTATGTACATCGGCTAATTCACATATTTTATTGCTAAACATTACAGGAATAGAGTCTGTGTTGGCCCCTCCTTGTTGTTCCAAAAAGTAGTCCATGCTTGCTTGTATCGCTTTTTCTTTTCTCTCTAATCTTGAAGAGTGGTATTCCTCATTACGACTCTTAAAGTTAGTATAGGCGAATATTCCTGTAGCAAAAAAGGAAACCAATATCATGGCTATAATCGAGAGGTATATTCTTGTTTTTAAATTGAGTCGTTTCATGGAAATATTGCAACGCAAAAATTACGCCTTTCTGAATAACCAAAAGCCTTAAAACAAAAAACCCCGTTAGAAGCTCTAACAGGGTTTTTAATATTATTAAAGCCGCTTATCCGTTTAATGCTTCTGCCCCACCTACTATCTCTAGTATTTCATTCGTAATAGCTGCTTGTCTAGCTTTATTGTAGAATAATTTTAGTTCATCTTTAATGTCCTTAGCGTTATCTGTCGCTTTATGCATGGCCGTCATTCTAGCTCCGTGCTCACCGGCATTGGAATCTAAAATTCCTTTATACAATTGAACTTTTAAGGATCTCGGAATTAATTCTGTAATAATTTCTTCTTCCGAAGGCTCGTAAATATAATCCGTGCTTTGATTAGCAGCAGCTCCCTCTGGGGGAAGAACTGGTAAAAACTGTTCCGTCATCACAATCTGTACTGCAGCATTCTTAAACTTATTATATACCACTATTACCTTATCCCAAGTTCCATCCTTGAACTGATTCATGACCTCATCTGCCATCTTAGCCACATTGTCAAATGTCAATTCACTATAAACGTCATAAGGACGCTCACCAAATCCATCCAAATGAATTTCCTTCGTTTTCGTGTAGTGCTCGTGTGCTTTTTTACCGACAGGAAGAACCTTAATATTAGAGTCTGAATATTTGCTTTTAATCTTAGATATTTCCTTAATAATGGAGCTGTTGAATCCTCCACACAATCCTCTATTCGAGTTTATAGCTACGATTAACATATTATTAGAGCCTCTTTCTTCAGAATAAACCCCTTCTGTACTTTCTACATTGGAAGCCACATTAGATAATATCTCTTGAAGTTTTTCGGCATATGGTCTCATCTGAGTAATAGCGTCTTGGGCTCTTTTTAATTTAGCCGCAGAAACCATCTTCATCGCAGAAGTTATCTGCATAGTACTGTTTACAGATGAGATTCTATTTCGTATTTCTTTTAAGTTAGCCATATCCCCTTATTCTGAGTTAGGTTTAGTAAGTAGCGGATAAATCTGCTACTACTTTTTCTAAAGTTCCGCTTATCTCACTAGTAAGTTTACCTGTTTTTAGAGCGTCTAAAGTATCTTGGTGATTAGCTCTCATAAAGTCGATAAACTTCACCTCGAATTCTTTAATCTTATTTACAGGAACTGATCTAAGTAGTCCTTTTGTTCCGGCATAAATAATAGCTGTTTGCTCTTCTACTTTCATAGGAGAATTCTGAGCTTGCTTAAGGATTTCTACGTTTCTTTTTCCTTTTTCAATTACAGATAAGGTAGCCTCATCTAAATCCGAACCGAACTTAGCAAAAGCTTCTAGTTCTCTGTACTGAGCTTGATCTAACTTCAACGTTCCAGATACCTTCTTCATAGATTTTATCTGTGCGTTACCTCCTACTCTAGATACTGAGATACCAACGTTAATAGCTGGCCTTACACCTGCTAAGAATAAATTAGACTCTAAGAATATCTGACCGTCTGTAATAGAAATTACATTCGTAGGGATATATGCAGATACATCTCCTGCTTGAGTTTCAATAATTGGAAGAGCTGTTAACGAACCACCTCCTTTAACTATTCCTTTAAGAGAATCTGGAAGGTCATTCATATCAGATGCTATAGCGTCTGATGAATTAATCTTAGCTGCTCTTTCTAAAAGTCTAGAGTGTAAGTAAAACACATCTCCTGGGTAAGCCTCTCTTCCTGGCGGCCTTCTTAGAAGAAGTGATACTTCTCTATATGCTACTGCTTGTTTAGATAAATCATCATAAACAATAAGTGCTGGTCTACCTGTATCTCTAAAGAATTCCCCGATAGCAGCTCCAGAGAATGCAGAGTAATACTGGAGAGGAGTTGGCTCAGAAGCTGTAGCGGCAACTACTACCGTGTAAGGCATAGCTCCGTTTTCTTCTAATGTTTTTACTGTTTGTGCTACCGTAGATCCTTTCTGGCCAATAGCTACATATATACAGAATACTGGCTCGCCAGCATCGTAAAATTCTTTTTGGTTGATAATGGTATCAATAGCTACAGTTGACTTTCCTGTCTGTCTATCACCAATGATAAGCTCTCTTTGACCTCTTCCTATTGGAATCATGGCATCGATAGCTTTTATCCCTGTTTGCATAGGCTCTTCTACCGGCTGACGATAAATTACACCTGGTGCTTTTCTCTCGATAGGCATTTCATATAACTTTCCTTCTATGGGCCCTTTACCGTCTATTGGTTCTCCAAGAGTATTTACAACTCTACCTAACATTCCTTCACCTACATTAATAGATGCGATAGTTCCTGTTCTTTTAACAGAAGATCCTTCTCTTAGGTTTCCTGAAGGTCCGAGAAGTACAGCTCCTACATTATCCTCTTCTAGGTTAAGTACGATACCTTTTACTCCGTTTTCGAACTCTACAAGCTCTCCTGATTGTACGTTAGACAATCCGTAGATTCTAGCAATACCATCTCCAACCTGAAGTATTGAACCTACTTCTTGCAGTTCCACTTCAGTTTTTACTCCGGCAAGTTGCTCTCTTAATATTGCAGAAACCTCTGCTGGTTTTACTTCAGCCATTTTTTCTTGGTTTTACCTTTTATTAATTTCTTAGAATCCTGGTACGTAAAGATTCTCTGTAAATTCTCTTCTTAATTCCCTTAACTGTGTGCTCACAGATGCGTCTACCATCTGGTCACCTACTTTAAGCACGTATCCTCCTATTAAATCTGGATCTACCGTCTCTTTTAAATCAGATAACCCTGGGGCTAATTTCTGAAGAACCTCTTCTACTTTTGCTTTAGTCTCCGCATCTAGCGGCGCAGAAGATATTACCTCCGCCTGAGAAATGCTTTTAAACGCTTTATACTGAAATAAAAACGCATGAGCTATTGCTCCTAGTAATGCCTCTCTTCCTTTATTCGTTATAAGCGTTATAAACCTGCTGGTAAGCTCTCCCACATTTCCGTTAAACACTTGATTTAAAACTTTCGTTTTCGTGTCTGGTTTAATAACAGGGCTTTTAAGCATTGTCTGCAGATCCTGACTTCCAGCCACTGTTTTAGCTACGTCAACCATGTCTTTATACACCTCCTCAAGATTACCCATCTCTACAGAGAGGTCCAAAAGGGATTTAGCATATCTATTAGCAGATTTACCGAATTTCATCTTAGTTAATCTTAGTTTCGTTTAACAGAGTGTTCACCAATTCTTTTTGACTAGCGTCTGAAGAAAGGTTTTGTCTAACTACCTTTTCGGCTATATCTAAAGAAAGTGAGGCTACTTGAGTTCTAATCTCAGCTATAGCGGCTTTCTTCTGAATTTCTATTTCTTCTCTCGCGGAAGCTATTATTTTAACTCCTTCTTCAGAAGCAGCAGTTTTAGCGTCAGAGATGATATCATCTCTAGTATCTCTAGCTTCTTTCATGATAGCGTCTCTTTCTATCATCGCTTCTTTTTTGGCCGCCTCATTATCTGCCTGAAGGGCTTGCATTCTTCTTTCTGCTTCTTCAGCTCCTTTAAGGGCTGACTCTATAGATTTCTCTCTTTCATCTACCGCGTCTAAGATAGGCTTCCAAGCAAATTTCTTTAGAAGAAATAATAAAAGAAGAAATAACAAGGTTTGCCATACAAACAGACCAAGTGAAAAGTCATTGAGTAATTTATCCATTTTCTATATAATTTAAAAACTCATCTGCAGCCAACCGCTGCAGATGAATCTAAAAAACGTTTGGTTTATGATACAGCGAATAAAGCCGCGAAACCAATTCCTTCAATAAGTGCAGCTGCGATAAGCATTGCAGTTTGAATTTTGTTTGTTGCCTCTGGTTGACGAGCGATAGCATCCATTGCAGAACCACCGATTCTACCAATACCAATACCTACTCCAATTACAACCAATCCGGCTCCTACCATTACTGGAATTTCCATGTCTATATATATTTACTTGTTAATAAATTCAATTCTTAATTTCACTAGTGAGCATGCGCCTCATCATGGTGCTCGTGCTCCTCAGCAGCGAATCCAAAATAAAGTGCGGCTAGCATAGTGAAAATATACGCTTGTAATAACGCTACTAAAACTTCAATTAATGAGATGGCAAACGCTAATAAGAAAGAAAGACTTCCTCCCATCATGTTTCCAAATATGTATATCAACCCAACTAAACTCATTAATACAATGTGACCTGCCTGCATATTTGCATAGAGTCTAATCATTAATGAGAAAGGTTTTATAAAAATTCCTAATATCTCTATGGGTATAAGGATGATGTATAGCACCGCTTTTCCATACCAAGGCATCGCGTTTCCTAATGGATTAAACAAGTGCATCCAATAGTCTTTGGTTCCTGTGAAGTTCGTGAACAAGAAAACCAGCAGAGCTAGAGCAAATGTGACAGCAATGTTTCCTGTTACATTAACTCCAAGCGGTGTAAGTCCGAAAATATTTAAGAACCAAACAAAAAAGAAGATGGTTAAAAGAAAGGGTAAATATTTTTTATACTTCTTCTCTCCAATATTAGGTCTAGCAATATCGTCTCTCACATAAAGAACAATAGGCTCCATAAATCTCCCCACTCCTTTCGAAATTCCTCCGTTGGCAGCGTAAGACTTCCCTAGACTTCTAAACAGTAAAAGCATAAGTAAGCCTGTAATGATAATCATCATTACATTTTTAGTGATTGAGAAATCAAAAGGTTTATTATAGTTGATGGTTCCTTCAGCGTCTGTTCTGTAAATCTTCGCGTGGTCTATTTTATAATGCTTCCCGTTGCTTTCTGCTATTCCATCGTGATGACCGTGGTCATCTGCAAAATTGCTTGATGAAAACACATGCAGCCCTTCATCGAACAGAATAACCGGAAGAGGGAATGAAATACCCGCCTTATCCCAAATACCGAAATGGTAAGTGTCTTCAAGGTGATGCATTATATAAGACTTAATTTCTTCTTTCGTATCTACAGCCTCATTTTGATCGCTTACCGTGTGCTCATTATGATCCGTATCTGAATGATTCGTATCTGAGGAAGATGCGAGAACCGGAGTGGTTAAGGCAGTTAAAATCAGTGCTTTCGCGAAGTTTTTTAATCTCATTTAAAACAACAGGTTGACGTCTTTTAAAAATCGGTGCAAACGTACGAATTAATTTATGTTTAAACCATATTCTCAAAGAGAAATTATAAGACGGGGATTCTTTTGGTGAGCTTTAAAAATGTTGCTCAGTTTTGCAACACGAATCTTTAATCTTTCATCAGTACCTGCACCATATAGAACACCTCGAAAAACAAACACACTGCATACGGAACAAAAAACTCTGCAAACTCAAGGGTTGAAATTAGCCCGTCTGCGGAATATCCTGGTCTAAAAAGAAGGAAGAATAAAATTATTTTTACCAGGCTCCCAGCTAAAAAGAAAAAACCTAAAGACGACATGTATTTCTGTTTAAGAAACATAAGTGCGCTAAAAATAGTTAGTGTAATAACTCCATTAAATAGATAGGTCCTAAACAAGCCTTGGCGTGTTATGGTGCTCCACAGCTCGTTATTCTTTAAAATAAATATTTGGCCGAAAGAAACTATTGAAAGTATCACCACTAAGAAGGAAAAAAACTTAATAATTATCTGTAAGTCAGCTTTCTGCATTTAATTTATTTACTTGTCTTAATAATTGCCATAACGCAAGAATTACCGCTGAAAGCGTACAAATGATGGTATACCAATTTTTATCTGAGGGGTATTTTTCGTCAAGCCATTTTCCTAGGTAAGCTCCCAGGTAAATAGTTACTCCCATTTGTAGGCCTGCGCTGGAAAGAACTAAGTAGCGGTTAGACCGCCTGCTCTTGTAGGGTTTTTTCACTTGCTGTAGGTTGATTGATCTCCTTTACCTTTCCCATATTACATGTTCCTGTGAAAATCGCTCCTGGCTCAATTGATATTTTATCTGTGTAAATGTCTCCTTCTACTTTAGAGGACGCTTTTAAACTTAACAACTGTCTTACAGTAACTTTCCCCGATACTATTCCTTCTATTTCTGCATTTTCGCAAGTAACATCACCTTCTATTCTTCCTGAAACACCCAGCACAAGTTTACCGGTAGTAATTAAGTTTCCGTTTAGATCTCCATCTATTCTAATATCACTTGTGCTTTTAAATTCACCTGTAATCCTTGAATCTTCTACGATTCTATTTAGCACTCCCTCTGCTGTGATTTGACTGTTTCTGGCCATGGTCTGATTTGATTTCTATTTTAAATACTTCTCTTGGAAAAACTCGTTATACTTCTCAGGGTCTCTATCTTTAGTGAGTGCTGAAAAATTAGACTTGCTGATAGCAAAAGTATAATAATTCATTTGATTTAATTCCCCTAGTATGTTCTGATTTACTTTAAAGGCGTTATAATAGCTCATGGCTAAGTCTTCGTTTTCGAAATCCCTCACATAAATCAGTTGGTATTCTTTACCTAGCACTCTAGTTTTCACATTTAGGCTAGACGACTTAAAGAACGTGGAGTTAAAGTTAGCTATGTCTGATTGAGCTTTATTTACTTCCCCACCCTCTAAAGGAACTAACGTTATTACATAGTGGCCCATTCCGCTTCTAAAAGAATAGAGATTAGGCCTGCCTTTAGGTTCTTCTTTAGTAATTTTTCCGCTTAATATGTCTAAATATCTCTGGGCTGTTATTCCTTCTTCGGTTTCTTTATACTTACTCGCTGTGGTTTCAAGGGCTGATTTATATGCCTCTGGGGCTCCTCCAAACATACTGGACATTTCACCTATAGCTAATGCTTTTATCAAATAGTATTTAGGTAAAAGGTGGTTTTCTTCTTCATTGTTAATTACGACTGTGGCGTCTTGAATAACATCATTAAACCGCGCTCTTCTATATTTATCAAAAAGTATTTCATAGGCCGTTACCTCCTCTGCTTCTCTAATTTCTTTTATAGATTGGAACTCTGGGTTGTCTATTAGAATTGTGTACTCAGAGTCTGGGTATCTCGATTTAGTTTGTGCTGCCCAATGAGCAGAATTACAGGTTCCACAAAACGGGTTAGAATACCCTCCTTGCTCTTTAGATAAGTACGTTCTATACAGCTGATAATGGGTTACTGGGTGGAAGGCGCTTTCTTGGCCTTCTGTCACTAGCACCTCGAAAGATTCCACGGCATTTTCAAAATCATCGAGTTTTTCCTTATAGATTAGTCCAGCATTGTACCTTGCTTCGGCTCTTTTTTCTATGCTTGCTGAGATCAGCTCCGGGGAGTTGGGTATGTCTGCCAAATATTCTTCAAAGGGCCTTCCCTCCTCTATTTCTTTAATTATCTCTTCTTCTTCTTCTAGAGCCTCTGTCACTGCGGTTCCAAAGCTTTGTTTGTTTTTTCTTCTCCAATCGTCTTCTAATTCCCTATCTCCCCAAACATCCAAGAAATTCGCTTTTCCTGATGTTCTTAAGGTGAGATTCCAAGGCCAGAAATCCCCTATACTTGAGATTTCATCTCCGGTTTCTAAGGCGTCCAAAATTCGCTGTCGCTCTTCTTCTCTTTTTCGAGCGTCTTCCTCCATAATTTCTTCAATCCTCTTTGTTAAGTCTTCTTCGGATAAAGAGGCTAATTGAAGAAGGCTATCCTCCCTTTCGATAATTCTGAGATTGGTTACTAATTCTGTGAGACTCGCTGCTTTATTCGTTATGTCTTTAAACCTTGGGTGGGTTTCTTGGATGAAAGACGTGGTACTATCATAATACTGCTGAGCATTCTCATAATTTCTTTCATCGAAATTAATGTCTGCTAGTTTTAAAAATGATTTAGCTCTTTGCTTAGTGTTTCCGTTGTTCACTTCTAAACTTTTATCTAGGAGCGTAATTCCTTTTGGCAGGCTTCTCTCTTCAATTTCTAATTCTGCTAACGCGTAGTATATTTGATCAAAGTACTCCAGGTTCTTCTCGTCACGCAGCATTTTATTCAGCTTATCCTTTATTACTTGGCTATTCCCGTTTCTTCTCTTAAAAGCTATCGCTTGATTAATCTGAGAATAGAACGACATTTCATAAGAGGGTTTAAGTTTTAACACTCGTTTATAGGCGTCTATACTCTCATTCGATTTTCCAAGCGTTTGGTAAACTTGAGCTAAAATAAATGTAGGCCTGGCTTTATCCTTTTTTTTATCCGAAAATAAAATGGCGTTCTCCAAATACAATGCCGCCTCCTGAAGTTTATTTTGTTGAACGGCAAAGTCGGCTAATACCAGGTTGTATTCTGCTCTATACTCTTCAGGAAAAGTTCTCATGGAAGATAGCTGCTCTAAACATTCTTTAACCTCGCTTATTTCTCCCAGAGCTATATAATTCCTCACTAACCAGAGATTCGCTAACGCTCGGGTCTCTTTGCTTTCGTATTTTCTTTTTACATATAGAAATATCTCTTCTGCCTTTAAATAATTTCTTTCATAGAAATATGCCTGGCCCATAAGCAGCCAATTATCATCTATCCATTTATTCATCTCCGGTTTCTTTATAGGGCGCTTATCTCTTTTAGATACCTTCATTTCGTGTTTGTCAATAACAAACTCGGTTTTCTCCACTATTCTTTCCATATTCTCTAATATGACACTTACATTTTCTTCTGTGGGATAGAAGAATATGGTAAGCAGGCTGTCATAGTCATCTTCTTGATTTTCTTCCAGAGATGCCAGCGCTTCCTTTTTGGCTTCTTTCGCATTAAAAAACCCATTATATCTCGCGGTTGTGTTATGAAAAATTCTTTTAGATAGGCCATCTTTTTTGGTGGAGCACTGGGAAAGAATCAGCACTAAAAAAACTGAAAGACAAAATAATTTTATGGCTATGAACGTTTTTTTACTCAAATCGAAATGGTGTTGTATTTGGTTAACTGATAAACAGAAAACACACAAATTTATTTCATTTTAAGGTTACTATTAATTGGGCAACTAAAATTCTCTAGGTTCCATTAATAATTACCATTTTTACAGCATGTTTTCACCAAAGAAAAAAAAGAAAAAAGATTTTATAAATAAGCTCTCTAGCAGTTATCGAGTTACTATACTTAAAGAGACCTCTTTTGAGGAGAAGTTTAGCGGCAATTTAACGCCTATTAAAACATTATTTATAAGCACTTTAGTGTTTTTGGTTTTAAGTTTATTTTTTTGGTTTCTATATGCCCATACAGCTATTAAATATTATATTCCTGGATATCCAAATGAAGAAATAATCACCGCTGATATTCAAAACAAGCTTTCCGCTGATTCAATAGCGCAGATCTCTGCACAAAATGAGCTCTATTTCAAGAATCTGAAGGCTTTACTTAAAGGTGATAAAATAGAAGAACTTTCTTACGAAAAAGATTCATCAATGTCTCAAGAAGGTGATTTGATTTTCACTATTTCAGGCGTGGATTCTCTAGCTCGAAATCAAATAGAACAAGAAAATGAATTAGACATTACCGAGTCTAGCCTTTCTGAATCCAAAAAATTCTTAGAAGAGGTGCTTCTTTATAAACCGCTAGAAGGGGTGTTAAGTGATGGGATCGATTTTAAGATCGGACACTACGGGGTGGATATTTCTGCTGGCGAAGGGACTCGAGTAAAGGCTATTCTCAATGGTACTGTCGTTTTTTCTGGCTTTACCGCTACTGGGGGGAATGAAATTCACATTCAGCATGATTATAATCTAATTAGTATTTACAAGCATAATAGCGCTGTTCTGAAAAGCGCTGGAGATAAAATAATTTCTGGAGAAAGTGTGGCTATCGTAGGAAATTCAGGTGAGCACAGTGATGGCACTCACCTTCATTTCGAAATGTGGCAAAAAGGGACCCCTTTGAATCCAGAGGATTATTTCTCCTTTTAAATTTTAATTAGCTCTTTAATCTCGCTTATTCTAGTGTCAATATCTTCTTTCGTAATTTCGAATAATCTATCTGTTCCAAATGCTTCACAAGTAAATGAGGCTAGCGCGGAGCCAGCTAAAACGGCTTGTTTTAATGTGCTGAAATTTACATCTCCCTTGCTCGCTAAGTAACCCATTATTCCACCTGCAAATGTGTCTCCTGCTCCTGTAGGGTCTTTCACTGTATCTAAAACCACCGCTGGAGCTGAAAATAGTCCATCTTCATGATAGACAAGCGCCCCGTGTTCCCCTTTTTTAATGATTAGGTTTTTAGGGCCTAACTCCATTATTTTTTCTGCCGCTTGATTTAAGGAGTATTCTCCACTTAACTGGCGAGCCTCCTCGTCATTAATAATAAGCAGGTCTATTCTTTTAATCACTGCTTTTAAATCTTCCATCGCTATGTCCATCCAGAAGTTCATAGTGTCTAAAGCTACTAATTTTGGCCTGGTTGTTAGCTGATCTAATACTTTACCTTGGACCTGTGGAGAAAGGTTCCCTAGCATTAAGAATTCGCATCCTTGGTAAGCCTCTGGTACTTTTGGGTCGAATTGCTCTAGCACGTTCAATTCTGTGATTAAAGTATCTCTAGAGTTCATGTTATCATGGTATTTCCCCGACCAAAAGAATGATTTTCCCCCAGGAATAACCTCTAATCCTTTAGTGTCTATTCCTTTTTTATTGAGTGAATCAATATATTCACTCGGAAAATCTTCTCCAATCACAGAAATTAGCCCAGATTTCTCTATAAAGAACGATGCTGCTATTCCTATATAAGTGGCTGCTCCACCAATGATTTTTTCTGTTTTCCCAAACGGCGTTTCTATGGCGTCAAATGCTACTGTTCCTACTTCTACTAATTTCATTTTTGAAATGATTAAATATTTTTAGGCAAAGGTATTGTTTGAAAACAAAGATTGGCGTAAATTTGCCGTCCGTTTGAAAAAACGGGGTAAAATCTTCTCCAATAGCTCAGTTGGTTAGAGCATCTGACTGTTAATCAGAGGGTCGTAGGTTCAAGTCCTACTTGGAGAGCACATACAAAGCCCTACTCTATTCATAGTTTAGGGCTTTTTTTTTGGATTGCAGTTAGACACTGCAATCTGCGATTAATGGCATACATCGCTCATAACTGACAGTAAAAAGCCAAAAAAATCTCCAAAAAAAATCTGTAACCCTAAGCTCCCTTTCTTAATAGATCGATTTCCTTTTTAGGGGTAATCATTGCAGAATAGGTGATGACCCAATACCTTAATGCATCTAACTATTTCAAATAATCTTCATTATATGTTCATACAACGTAAAAATGGTTCAAAGGTTTTGTAATTATAGTTTGTCTACTGATTGTATATTTACGGCATGAAAAAATTAATCGTTAGTCTCTCCTTGGCTGTATTATGCCTAAGCACCTCTATTGTATTCTCTCAAACCACTTTTAATGGCATATGCCCTGACACTGGTGAACCCACAAATCTTGAATTCTCAACTGCATCAACGAATATTGATTGTAACGCTTTAGGAACAGCTTCTGTAAATACCAGTTGTGGAGGTGATGGAACAACCATTTCTTTTTCAG
>DDEI01000100.1 GCA_002336675.1 Flavobacteriales bacterium UBA1958
AACGTATGTGTAAAGTGCATGCACTTTATCCACGCTATATTTTTAAGTACACTAATCTAATAAATTTTTGATTACACTTAGCTGGTTTACTGCTACATGCGTATATATTTCTGTGGTTTTAGATGAGCTGTGGCCTAAGAGTGATTGAATGTATCTTAAGTCAACTCCAGATTCTAAAAGATGAGTTGCAAAACTGTGGCGGAGGATGTGGGGTGTAACTTTTATTCTGATGCAAGCAACTTTTCCAGCTGCTGATATAACTCTACCTATACTTGTGCTGCTATATTTCCCGCCATGCTGGCCTTCAAATAAATACTCTTTTGGTCTGTGCTTTTTGAAGTACGTTCTTAAATCTTTCAGCATGTTGTCGCCTAATAGGGTGCAGCGGTCTTTTCCACCTTTGGCATTTTTAACATGGATGAGCATGCGCGAGCTGTCAATGTCTGAGAGTTTAAGGTTGATGACTTCTGCTCTTCTCAAGCCTGACGAGTATAGCAGACTGGCTATACACTTGTGCTTGATGTTGTTTGTAGAGCCAACAAGAGCTTTAGCCTCTTCTTTGCTAATCACTTTTGGCAGTGTTTGTTTTTTTCTGGGACGTTCTATGTGGTAGAATCTGTTGGGCATACCTAGCACCAGTTCATAATAAAACTTAATGGAGTTTACTGCTTGGTTTAGGCTGGAGTCTGAGTAGCCCTGCTTTATAAGGTATTCTAAATAAGAACGGATATCGTTTTCATTTAAGGTATCCTTAGGCTTTGGATGAAAGTGATTTATATACTTTTCGAAATTTGAGACATAAGTATTGGCGGTGTTCAGGGCGTAGCGCTTTAGTTCTAGTTTTTGAATATAACTTTCAGGGCAGGGCTGCCAATCTAGTGGCTTGGCTGTGGCTTTCTTTCTTTTGATATTTATAGGTTCATTTACTCCTTTCGAAACCGGTCTGTTTGGAAAGAAATATTTGCAGTTAACCCAAGCTACTCCTCTGTAGGTGTTGAAAATGGTGTTCAGGTTCTTTGCGCAGTTAGGCAGCAGAAATAGGTCGTATTCATTAGACCAGCTTATATCGGTTAACTCTTTAGTGAGGGCGTTAATCACCTTATTAGGGTAGAATTGTAGTCCAATGAACTTTTTGTTTTCTACAAGTACATGTCTGAGCGTAATTTGTTTAAGAGTAGAAGTCATTTTATATCAGTATAAGCTTTAAATATCGGGTGTTTTAGATAGCTTAATCATTTTAAGTTAAGAATATACGTATATTCTGTGCTTAAAGTATTTATCAAACGTTTTAAGTATTTGTCAAATGACTAAGAGGAGATGTAACTATTGCAACGCTAAAATTACGGAAGGGCGAAGCGATAAAAAATTCTGTAATGCACACTGCCGCTCCGCTTTTCAATATATGCAAAACATCAGCAAAGAACCCTTCTACCAAAAGGTCAAGAAAGCGCTTCAAGTCAATAGAAAAATAATGAAGAAATTTAACCTGGCAGGTTTTGCAACTACTAGAGCTGACACACTAACCGCTGAGGGGTTTAACCCACGATTCACGACTCATTCATGGAAAAACAGTAAGGGAGAGGAGTATAAATTTGTTTTCGAATTTGGCTTTTTAGAATTTCATTCTGCTGGGAAAGCCAAATACAAGCTCGTCAAGTGGCAAGATTACATGAACTAAAAAGCCCCATCAGAAAACTGACAGGGCTTAAGTTCTAGATTAAAGAAGCTTACTTAAAAGCGTTCTCTCCAGTAATATCTAAACCTGTAATAAGCAAGTGAATATCATGTGTTCCTTCATAAGTAATTACAGACTCTAAATTCATCATGTGACGCATAATTGGGTATTCATTCGTAATTCCCATTCCGCCGTGCATCTGCCTCGCTTCTCTAGCTATTTTAATAGCCATGTCTACGTTATTCCTTTTAGCCATAGAAATCTGACCTGAAGTAGCCTTATCCTCGTTTTTCAGTTGCCCTAATCTTAACGTCAGCATTTGAGCTTTAGTAATCTCTGTGATCATTTCAGCTAATTTCTTCTGCTGCAGTTGGAATCCAGCGATCGGTCTCCCAAATTGGATTCGTTCTTTAGAATATCTAAGCGCAGAGTCATAACAGTCTAATGCTGCTCCTATCGCACCCCATGCTATTCCATATCTCGCAGAGTCCAAGCATCCCAGGGGAGCTCCAAGACCAGATTTATTTGGAAGTAAATTGGCTTTAGGTACTTTTACATTATCGAAAACAAGCTCACCAGTATCGCTCGCTCTTAAGCTCCACTTTCCGTGAGTGGTAGGAGTAGTGAATCCTTCCATTCCTCTTTCTACTATAAGCCCGTGAATTCGTCCTGCTTCATTCTTAGCCCATACCACAGCTATATCTGCAAATGGTGAATTAGAAATCCACATTTTAGCTCCATTTAACAGATAGTGGTCTCCTTTGTCTTTAAAGTTGGTAGTCATTCCACCTGGATCAGAACCATGATCTGGCTCAGTTAATCCAAAGCAGCCTACGAATTCCCCAGTAGCTAGTTTAGGAAGATACTTCATACGCTGCTCTTCGTTTCCATATTTCCATATGGGATACATCACTAAAGAACTCTGAACAGATGAAGTAGATCGCAATCCAGAATCACATCTTTCTAACTCCTGCATTAACAGACCGTAAGAAATTTGATCTAGTCCAGGACCACCATACTGCTCAGGAATGTAAGGACCGAACGCCCCTATCTCTCCCAATCCAGGAATTAAATGCTTAGGAAATGATCCTTTCTCAAAAGCATCTTCTATGATAGGAGAAACTTCTTTCTTAATCCAAGCTCTGGCAGAATCTCTTACTAGTTTATGCTCATCTGTGAGAAGATCGTCCATATTGTAATAATCGTGTCCGGTATATTGGTCTGTACGCATTTTGTTTTGTTTTCTCAGCTTTGGCTGATTTGTTTACGAAGTGCAAATTTAACACTTTCCGTATGTAAATTCATTTCAAAACTCTAGTTTTGGTATCACGATGGAAGCTTTAAAAAATCAAGTCTCTGAAGTTTTTGCGTTGCAACGCGAATATTTCCTCAATTACATGAAGTCAGCACCTCTTTCTGTGCGTAAAACCAAGCTTAAGGAGCTTAAAAAGTGGATTTTAACTCATGAAGATGACATTTGTGAGGCCATACATGCTGATTTTAAGAAACCATACTTCGAGACTAAAATTTCAGAAATATTTCCAACAGTCTCGGCCATACGACATGCGTTGCAAAACATGGAAAACTGGTCCTCGACTGATTCCGTAGAGGGTGGACTTGGGTATTTATTCACTTCCAGTAAAGTAAGAAAGGAACCAAAGGGAGTAAGTTTAGTGATTTCTCCATGGAACTATCCATTTATGTTAGCATTAGAGCCTACTATTTCCGCCATAGCCGCAGGATGCACAGTAATATTAAAACCTAGTGAAAACACCCCTCACACTTCTGCATTGCTAAAGAAAATGGCAGAAGAAGTTTTCAAACCAGAGGATTTCGCAGTTTTTCTAGGAGATTACACCGTTTCTCAGGAGTTATTAAAAAACTCTTTCAACCACATATTTTTTACCGGCAGCCCACAGGTAGGAAAAACAGTAATGAAAGCTGCAGCGGAGCACTTAACTTCAGTGACACTAGAGCTTGGCGGCATGAATCCAGCGGTCATAGATGAAACTGCAGGGTTAAAAGATACGGCGGAGAAAATCCTTTGGGCTAAGGGAATGAATTCTGCTCAAACCTGTGTCTCTGTGAATGAAATGTATGTGCATGAGTCAGTCAAAGAGAAGCTGGTAGAAGCGTTTATGAAGGCTGAGAAAAAGCTCTATCCTAAAGGATATGTCCAAGGTGAAGCCATGTCAGTTCTGGTAAATGACCACCATTATTTGAATGTGAAAGAAATGCTGACAGAGGCACTAGAGAAAGGGGCTAAAGTGGTTTTTGGAGGGGATACGGATGATGCTCATAGATGGATTAGTCCAACTATTATAATAGATGTCCC
This sequence comes from Flavobacteriales bacterium UBA1958, assembly GCA_002336675.1. GTDB lineage: Bacteria > Bacteroidota > Bacteroidia > Flavobacteriales_D > Sanyastnellaceae > ASP10-05a. The sequence goes on from DDEI01000100.1 coordinate 4,011, forward strand.
TAAAGAATGCAGGCTAAGAAATGAAGAGATATTCGCTCCAGTATTGGTGTTAACAGCGTATTCGGATTTAGACCATGTTATTTCCGAGATACAGAAAAAGCCAATTCCTCTTTCTGCTTACATCTTTTCAAAAAGCAGAAAGAACCAGAAGAAATTCTTAAAAAGAATTCAAGCGGGGACTATTTGTGTAAATGACACCACTATTCAGTTTGCACAGCCAAATCTTCCCTTTGGAGGTCATGGAAATAGTGGGATAGGAAAAGCCCATGGTAAATTTGGTTTCTTGGAATTCACGAACCTGAGAGCAGAACTTAGACAGCGCAGAGGGTTTACTTCCGCCAAATTGATTTATCCTCCTTATGATAAAAAATGGAAGCAATTGATAGTGAAAACATTCATCAAGTGGTTTTAAAACACGATTACGCTTGTTGTTTTTAATCTCAATTATTAATGCTCTATTTTTGGGATATGATTCGTGTAATTACTCTTTTAGTTTTAATGCTTTTCTCCTGGCAGAGTTACGCGCAATGTGATACCTCTAGGTATATTTCATCAATTTTAAATGTGATTGATGTGCAGACAGATGTTGAATATGGACAAGCTCCTCAGTGGAGTTTTCCTTATTTTAATGAAACACTCTTGATGGATGTTTACCAACCCTTGCTTGACCCGATTGAGAAAAGGCCATGTATGATTTGGGCACACTCTGGTGCTTTTAGCATAGGAGATAAGCAAGCGGATGATATGGTAGCCCTATGTGACAGTTTTGCTAGACGGGGATATGTAACGGCTTCCATAGGATACAGAAAAGGGTTTAATCCACTAGATGCTGCCAGTTCTGAAAGGGCCGTTTATAGAGGCCTGCAAGATGGAAGAGCAGCTTATAGATTCTTGGTGGAAAATCATGAGATCTATGGAATAGATACCACTAAAATTTTCGTAGGAGGGAGTAGCGCAGGAGCACTCATTGCTCTTCATTTGGCGTTTATGGAAGAAGACGAGCGTCCTGAATCTAGTTTTAACCAGTTTTTAGCTCCTGATTTGGGATGTATTGATTGTTCTGGAAATAATTTTCAGCATGAAGTAAATCCTTTAGGTATAATAGGTTTATGGGGAGCTATAGGAGATACTACTTGGGTGAATAGTGATGTAAATACTCTTTTGGCTCATGGCACTAATGACCCTATTGTGCCTTTCGAGTCTGGTCCCCCATTTCAGTTTTTTACTTTACCTGATGTTTATGGCAGCTCATTAATTCATGAAAGATTACAGAATCAAGGTTTTTCCTCAGAATTAATTGTTGCGGAAGGGGAAGGTCATGAACCTTACGGTACAATTAATGGTGCTTGGATAGGTCCTCCAAATAATTTTTGGGAAGAGCTTTTTAGTAGTGCAGAAGAGTTCTGTTTTGAACTAATTAGACCCCAGGAATTCGTTGTTTCTGGGCCAGAATTTATATGTGAAGGACAAAACCACATTTTTTCTGTAGAGTTAGGTGCGGGAGAAAGCGTCTGTTGGGAGATAGAAGGAGGAGACTATCAAGAGAATTCTGATGAAGAAATAACTATTCAAATTACAGGTCAATCAGGGATTATTACGGCATTTATTTATAATGAAGTAGGGGCAGCCAGCGAATCAAGTAGTATTATTGTTCAAGCAGCTCCCAGTCCTGATGTGGCATGGGATGTAAGCCTAGAACAGAATGTTTTAGAATATTCCGTTCTAACTTTATATGATACTTCTTGGTATTTAAATGGACTGCTAATCTCAGAAGAAAATATAGGTTCTGTGCCCCTTAAAACTGAAGGAGAATATACAGTATCATTAGAAGTAGTAAATGAGTTTGGGTGTGCCACCACTTATTCAGAGGAATTCACTTATGTAATAGATAATCGAGATGAGTATTCAAATAGCTTAACAGAAGTTAAGCTGTCTTCGGGAGTTTTATCTCTCAAGTCAGAGGTGATTACTAAAGTAAAACTCTATGATGTAATGGGGAGGTTACTTTATGAAAATGAAGCCACTGAGCATGTGATGAGCGAATATTCAGGAGTTTATATTCTTTCATTTTCTAATTCGGAGGAGAGCAGTGCTCTAAAAATAGTGTTTCCTTAAGATGATCTTTTGCTACTTCTTTCGTCCAACATAGAGTAACCAAAATTGTAGTAAATTGGTTAAGAAGATTAAATCAAAGTGAAATGAAAAGTATGTTATTATTCGCGGCCAGCTTAGCAGCTTTATCTGGGATTTCTCAGGAAGAGACTTTAACTAAAGTGATTTCTGGCTTACAGGCTGGTAATGTATCTGCAATAGAGGCGCAATTAATGAATGAAGTGGACTTAACAGTCTTCGATTTTGAAGATTTTTGCAACAAACCTCAGGTAAAGGCTAAACTATCAGATTTCTTTTCAGCTCATAAACCGTCAGGTTTTTCTGTGATTCATAAGGGTTCTAGTGGAGCCAATGAGGTGTACAGAATAGGTGAGCTTGCTACCAGTACTGGTACATATAGGGTAACTATATTTATAGAGAAGTCGGGCAGTGCGTTTAAATTGAGCCAACTAAAAATAGAATAACAAAAAAATAATTTAACCGTTATCCACCCCTTAGATTTAGCTCCATGGGGTTTTTTTATGCCTCTTTCGTTTCGGCTAATACTCCTTTTCCCCACTGTGCTAGCATTCCTATACAGAGAAGAAGTAGCACTAAACTCCCCATGGTAGAGATAGTCTTAGCGGTATAATAGGTTTGAGGTTCAAATTTGAACACGACTTCTTTAGCTCCTGCTGGAATAT
>DDEI01000024.1 GCA_002336675.1 Flavobacteriales bacterium UBA1958
CCCTCCATAATGGCGGTAATTTCTATCTTAAAGTTCGTTGCAAAATCATAATCTCTCTGATCACCAGAAGGAACAGCCATCACAGCTCCCGTTCCGTAACTAGCCAACACATAATCACCTATCCAAATAGGAATCTGCTTGCCCGTAAACGGATGCTCACAATAAGCGCCCGTAAAACAACCCGTAATATTCTTTACATCGCTCTGTCTGTCACGCTCAGATTTCAAACTAGCAGACTGCACATAAGCGGCTATATCTGCTTTTTGCTCTGCAGTAGTCACCACATTCACCAGTGGATGTTCAGGAGCCAATGTTACAAAATCTACCCCGAAAATAGTATCAGGCCTAGTCGTAAACACTTCTATAGTTTCACTATGGTCAGCCACGCTGAACTTCACAGAAGCACCTTTAGAACGGCCTATCCAGTTCCGTTGAATCTCCTTAATAGAATCACTCCAGTCTACAGTGTCTAAATCATCTAATAAACGCTGTGCAAAAGCAGAAATACGCATACTCCACTGACGCATCAGTTTCTGTACCACAGGATGTCCGCCTCGCTCAGATTTTCCGTCTTTCACCTCATCATTGGCCAGTACAGTTCCTAGCGCAGGACACCAGTTCACCCAGCTATTAGCGAGATAAGTAAGCCTGTAATGCATTAAAACCAACTGCTGCTGCTCCTCATTCATACTCTGCCAGTCGGTAGCGGTAAACTCCCCTACGAAATACTCACCAAAGAATGGAAACTTCTCTAAGTCCAGCGCCTTAAACCACTCCTCATCTTGAGCAGCGTTTACATTGTAAGAACCATTGGCATTGAACTTTTCTATAAGCGTTGCAATGGGTTCTGTCTTTTTAGTATCGTTATTATACCACGAGTTAAATATCTGCTTGAAGATCCACTGTGTCCATTTATAATAAGAAGGATCAGAAGTCCTTACCTCACGGCTCCAGTCATAATTGAACCCCAGTTTATCGAGCTGCTCACGGTAACGTGCTATGTTTTTCTCAGTAGTCTCTGCAGGGTGCGTTCCCGTTTCAATAGCATACTGCTCAGCAGGAAGCCCAAACGAATCATACCCCATAGGATGCAGCACATTAAACCCTTGATGCTTTTTATACCGAGCATAAATGTCAGAAGCGATATAGCCCAGTGGATGCCCTACATGAAGCCCAGCCCCAGAGGGATACGGGAACATGCTTAGCGCATAGAATTTCTCTTTAGAAGGATCTTCGGTGACTTTATAAGCCTCCCGTTTTCTCCATTCTTTAATCCACTTTTGTTCTATTTCTCTGAAGTTGTATTCCATGGTAAACCAGTTAATTGTTCATGGTTTGGAGTTCTCAGTTGATAAACAATTCCAAAAAATGAAAGTGCAAAGATAACGAACTATTCCCCACTCAATTCCTGATTCCGGGAATCAAGAATGATCCAACAGTCTTCAGTTCTCAGTTAACTTGATTTTCAACACTCCTTTTTCTCTTGTGCTTATTAAGGAACGTTTGGTGAGACTTATTATTCGTGTGTTACTCTTGTAAAAACTCATCCAACTCCTCAAAAAACAACGGATAACTCTTCTTCACTGCATCTGACTTTTCTATCTGTATAGGACCATCAGAAATACAAGCGGCTATGCAGCCAGCCATGGCTATTCTGTGGTCATTAAAACTGTGAATAGTCCCAGCAGAAACACTTCCCGTTCCATGCACTAAAAGCGTGTCCCCTTCTGTGGTGAGCGTTACCCTTAATTTCCCGAAGGTTTCTATGAGCGCAGCCAGTCGATCGCTTTCTTTATGCATTAATCTGTGAATCCCTGTTATTCTAGAAACCCCTTCAGCGGCACACGCCAGCACTACTAGTGGAGGGAAGATATCAGGAGAATGTGTAGCATCTAGTTCGAACGGAAGGTTTTGAACCTGCTTAACGGTGATGCTTCCATTATTCCAATCCACTGAAGCCCCTGTGCGTTCTAGTGCCGTTAATATGGCTTTATCGGCCTGTATAGAATGTTCATTTAATCCAAGGATAGTTGCGCTGCCAGAGATGGCAGCTCCCACCACATGATTGGCCATTCCCGACCAGTCGCCTTCCACAGCGTAAGAAGTTCCGTCGTACGATTGATTTCCTTTTATATGAAAGGTTTTGTAGTCATCATGAGTGATTTCCGCACCGAAGAGCTGAACCAACTCCAAGGTCATATCGATGTAAGGAATACTCTTTAAGTTTTTTACGTGCAGCTTAGTATCTCCATCAGCTAAAGGCAGAGAGATTAATAAACCAGTAAGAATCTGAGAACTAAAAGAACCATCTACGGTATAATTCCCCCCTTTTAATTTCCCTGAAATAGTGATAGGTAACTTGCCTGCTTTACTATAAACTTCCACATCACACGCTGATAGAGTTTCCATAACAGCAGCTATCGGACGCTCTAGAATAGACCCTTTTCCAGTAATAGTAACTGCCTGATTTTTTAAAGAAGCCAACCCCGAAAACATCCTCAATCCCAAGCCAGATTCTCCTATGTTTAGCAGAATGTCTTTTTTAGAAGCCGAAACACTTGGAGTAATGGTCAGCTTCCTAAATTCTTCCTGCACTTCAGCTCCTAGTTGATGAATCACATCGGCTGCAGCCAGCCCATCTGCAGACCAGTGCACGTTAGTTAATACAGAAGCGCCATTAGCCAAACTGGCTAGTGCCAGTGCGCGTTGCAAAAAACTCTTAGAAGTCATAGCGTTAAGCTTTCCAAAAAACTTGAATGGTTTTATAGACTTGACTTGTAATTGTGGATTTGACATTTGATATTCCTTTTTACTTTATGCTAATTCATTAGTAAAAAATGAATTAGTCATCTATCATTAAAACTTCCTCATCATCAAACCCAAAATTGAGCAAGTCCGATAATTCGCCATAAGTCAGCTGGCCAGGAGCCACTATACTATATTCTGAAGCAGCGGCGTAAGTCATTTTTTCACCAAAGAATAGAGAAGTAACTCTACTTTCTCTTCCTTCTTCTCCCATGCAGAATGCTACTAACCTATCATGCTCACGGTATAAATCCATCACTATAAGATTATCCTCTTCTTCCTGAGCCATGCAGGCTATTTTTATCACATCTGCACCATCTGCCTTTAGTTTAGAAATCACCTCCATCAACACATCAAACTCTGGAGTCTCATCGAAATTATGGTGGGATAATATGAGCTCTGCATTAGATGACTTCACCCATACAGTCACCTCTTTTTTTACTTCTTCTGGCAGCTCAGAATCTATATCTACATATACCGGCTTAAGGTTTAAGCAATACTTAAAAACCTCCTTCCAGTTAGAGCGCGAAGTGAAATCATTGCGCAGTGTTAAAATCCATTCCTCACAGCTGGCCCATAATCTTTTTATCTCTAATGGATTTATGGGCGCAAGGTCTAGTCTCAATTCTGCGGCATATTTCCCAGCAGCCTGCTCCTGACACTCAGCCAATGTTTTTCCGTTTATGCACACGAAGACTTTACTCATTAGCCATTTCTTTAAGGTGGTTTTCCAGCTCTGTTAATGCTAAAGGCACAATACGCACATCACCAAAGCCATGGGGTATAATGAAATCTATTTCACCACTTTTACGCTTTTTATCTTTTAGGATTTTCTCTATCAGTAGCTCAGGCTTGATTTCAGTTTTTACAGGTAGGCTATAAGCGGCGCAATAGTCAATAATTTCTTCCACTAACTCCTCTTTAGCCAGTCCTTCCCTTACCGCTATTCGGGCGGCTAATACCATTCCTATAGCTACACATTCCCCATGTGTCTTCTCAGATGCTCCCGGTGGATTGGCTTTAGATTCGGTTCTAGTCTGCAGAAAACCTACTGGAGCGGTTAGGTCGTTTAACGCTTCTATAGCGTGACCGATGGTATGCCCTAGGTTTAGCTTCTTTCTCAGTCCATCTTCTTTTTCGTCCTTTTCTACCACCGTCACTTTTACTTCAACAGCCAGTTGACAAAGCTTTTTGATCTTTTCTGGATTTTCGAAGAGGGTTGCACGCCTGTTATCTTGAAGAAACTTTTGCAACGCTCCTCCATTAATCACCGCATGTTTTATTACCTCAGCCATTCCAGAGTTGAATTCTCTATCAGAGAGAGTGCTTAAAAATGCAGGGTAAAAAGCGATGAAATTAGGTTGAGTAATAGTTCCCACCATGTTCTTAAACGCTCCAAAATTAATTCCGTTTTTCCCTCCTATGGAAGCATCACACATGGCTAACAATGTGGTAGGGAGAAAACCAAAATTGATCCCTCTCAAGTAAACGCTAGCGATAAAACCAGTGAGGTCTGTTACCACGCCACCACCTATTCCAATGAGAGTTCCATTTCTATCTATTCCTGCATCTAGTAATGCGGCTATAATGTATTCTACCGCTTCTATTCGCTTCTGGCTTTCACCAGATGGAATGGCTATAGAGTCAAATCCTTCAAAGCATTTTTCGTGAAGGTTTAGCACGTTTTCATCTATGAGAAGCATGGTGTTTTGTACGGCTATATCTGCCAGAAACTCTTCTGGAGAATCTATGAAATGCAATGTTTGTTTGATGGAAATTGACATAGACGGCTAAGGTAATTAACTCCACATGAATTTAGTGTTAAGTGGAAGAAATGATTCTAAAACGAATGTAGTTTGTTTAATTTTCTATTGCTAAACAAGTGGATAGTGTAATTAAATCCTTAAAATGCCAAAAATAATGGGGTAGGCGAATTGCTTAAATGTACAATAAAATAAGTATTATAAACGAAATCAAACGCTTAAAACCGTTTATAAACGACCATAAGTGATTAATATGTGGTTCGGATTGGGAAGTGTGCTCAACTTTGCATCGAGTTTAGTTACAAGGACTAGACATTACGAAAATTAAAATTTATATATGATGAATGCATTGAGAAACAAAGTACAGTTAATTGGACACCTAGGAGCAGAGGTTGAATTAAAAAAATTAGAAAATGGAAACAGCGTAGCACGAATTTCTGTGGCCACTAATGAGAGCTATAAAAACAAAGCGGGAGAGAAAGTGACCGATACTACATGGCATAATATCGTGGCTTGGGGAAAGACTGCCGAACTGGCAAGTCAGCTTTTAAAGAAAGGCTCTGAAGTAGCGCTCGAAGGAAAATTATCTAACCGTTCTTATGAAGATAAAGAAGGAGTCAAAAAGTATATTTCTGAAGTAGTAATGAACGAATTTTTATTACTCGATAAAAAGGAAACGGCAGCGGCTCCTTTCTAAATTAAAGAGAATTCTTTGTAATAAAGGAGAAGGCTTATGGCCTTCTTTTTTTCTGCGTTGAATTTTTTAGTTGTTGTTAAGAGCCTTTGCGGACTTAACGTACCTTTGCTAAAAAATCAATGGGTATGGGCGAAGAGAAATTAAGCATAGAGGAGCTAGGAGAATTCGGACTAATAAGTCATTTAACAGAGAAGTTCAAAGACAAAAGGGAAGAGACCATTCGGTCTATTGGTGATGACGCTGCGGTTATCGGAAAAGGCAAGATTAAAACCATAGTTTCTACAGACATGCTCGTAGAAGGTGTTCACTTTGATTTAAGTTATGTTCCGCTAAAACATTTAGGCTATAAAGCTGTAGTGGTGAATGTAAGTGATATCTATGCTATGAATGCAGAGCCTAAACAGATTACAGTTTCTATAGCGGTAAGCAGTAAGTTTCCGCTAGAAGCTCTTGAGGAATTATACGAAGGGATCCACAGAGCTTGTGAAGTTTATAATGTAGATTTAATAGGGGGAGACACCAGTACTTCACTGTCTGGTCTAACTATTTCTATCACCGCTATAGGTGAGGCAGAAGAGCCTAAAATAGTGTACAGAAATACTGCTCAAGATGGAGATTTACTCATTTGCTCTGGGGATTATGGAGGCGCTTACATGGGACTTCAGTTATTAGAAAGAGAGAAGCAGGTTTTTAAAGCTGCCCCTAAAGCCCAGCCTAAGCTGGATGGAAATGATTATGTGTTAGAAAGACAACTAAAGCCCGAGGCTAGAAAAGATATCATAAAACAACTAGCAGAGATAGAGGTAATTCCGACTTCTATGATAGATGTAAGTGATGGATTGGCATCTGAGATATTCCATATTGCCACGCAGAGCGATTTAGGCTGTCAGATATATGAAGATAAAATTCCTATAGACGAGGCTACTTATAACTTAGCTAGAGATTTCAACTTGGATCCTACGGTTTGCGCATTAAATGGTGGAGAAGATTATGAATTACTTCTTACCGTTTCTCAGACTGATTTCGATAAATTTAAAAACAATCCTTTCTTCTCTATCATAGGTCACATGACAGATAAACCGTCTGGAGTGAATATGGTAATCAAAGATAGGAGTGTGGTGCCGCTAAAAGCACAGGGCTGGAATCACATGAACAAAGAAGCATAAGCATATGCCAGTAATTAGAGAGATAAACGGAAAATATCCGGACATAGGAGAAGGGTCTTGGTTAGCAGAAACAGCCGTGGTGCTGGGAGACGTTACCTTGGGAGAAGACTGCAGCGTCTGGTATAATGCCATTATCAGGGGAGATGTAAACGCTATTCATATAGGGAATAGAACTAATATTCAGGATGGAGCTGTAGTACATTGTACGTATAAAAAAGCGGCTACCAGAATAGGAAATAGTGTTTCCATAGGCCACAACGCTATAGTTCATGGATGCACTCTAAAGGATAACTGTATGGTGGGGATGGGCGCTATAGTAATGGATAACGTAGTGGTAGAGTCTGGCGCGGTAGTGGCAGCGGGAGCTGTGGTTTCTGAAGGTAAAACGGTAAAGTCTGGCTGGATATATGCTGGAATTCCTGCCCGCCCTCTCAAAGAAATATCTGCTGAGGTGAGAGAAGTTTTATTAGAAAAGACTCCTGAGAATTATGTGATGTATAAAAGCTGGTTTGAAGACACTGGCTTTTAATCAAAAATTCTTTCCTCTTTCAGTTCTATTTTCTTTCCGAAGAAGGTCTGCGTGCTTTTCTCAAAACCTTTAGTAAAATCAGACACATAGAATTTATCAACGGCTTCTTTTCCTTTTAGTGAATACCCTTTGGCTATAGATTCAGCCACCACATTAGCGCTGTCTATAATGTCCACGCTTCCCTTAAAAAAGGCCTCCACTTCATCTTGTATAAGAGGATAGTGTGTGCATCCTAGGACTAAGGCGCTTATACCCTTCAATTCTCTAGCTTTTAGGTAAGATTCTATAACCGTTTTACTGATGTTGTTATTAAAGAACCCTTCCTCTATCATGTTAGCTAACAGAGGAGTAGCTTTACTTCCTACGGTAATAGAGCTGTTAGCTATTTTTATTCTTCTGGTGTACACTCTAGTTTTAATCGTTCCTCTGGTGGCTATTATTCCTACTTTCTGGTTCTGGTATCGCGCAGAAATAAATGCTACCAAAGGGTCTATCACATTAAATACGGGAATATCAGGGCCAGCCACATTTTTTACAGTTTTAAAAGCATGGGCAGAAGCGGTATTACAGGCTATTACTATAGCGGTGCAATTTTCACTAAGAAGAAACTGTGTAATCTTAGCAGAATAATGCCTTATAGAAGCGGGCGATTTATCGCCATATGGAAGGTGGGCGGTATCTCCGAAGTATACAAGTTCGGCTTGAGGAAGCTTATTCTTAATAGCCTTGGCTACGGTAAGTCCTCCTATGCCTGAGTCGAATATGCCAATTTTTACTCCCAAGTTATTCTATTATCCTAATTAACGAAGCCGAAAGATAATTCACTCGAGGTTAAATATCGCTAGAGCAGGGCATAAAAAAAGCCGTTCATTAAGAACAGCTTTATTCACTTTTCGGAAAGTTAATTTTTTATTGGCCTAACTTGGCTAGAACTAATTGAAGGACATCTTCACCACCTTCATAGATGATTCCTCCGCTGTTTAAATCGAAGATATATACAAATCCATTTTCTTTGCCCACCTCTTTAATAGCTTGTCTAGCTTTTTCAATGATAGGAGCTAAAAGCTCTTGTTCTTTAGCCGCTAGCTGTTTTTGAGCTACAGTATACGTCTCTTGAAGTCTCTGTTGATCAGACTCATATTTAGAGATCTTAGACTGCTTAGTAAAATCACTTACAGCTGGATCTGCTTGCATCGCTTGAATTTGAGTTACTAGAGTCTCTAAGTCAGCTTGCTGTAATTGGAGTTCCCTTTCGAACTCTAAGTTGATCGCTTCCAATTCAGCCTGCGCTACTGCAGTTTCTGGAAGTGTGTCTAATAGGAGCTGTGAGTTCACATGTCCAAATTTCTGCGCTTGCATATCTAATGTGCAGAATGATAGCGTGGTAAGTAGTATTGTTATGTATTTCATGATTGTTGCTTTCTATGTTTAATAATTTCCTTTCGGCTTAGCGCCTTTTTGTACAGTATTACTTCTTCCTCTAGAAGAGCTTGAGGTCTTTTTCCCACCAGCTTTAGCGCCACCGCTTTTCGATTCTGTTTTACTTCCGCCTTTGTCTTCTTTTGTTGGCATTTCTATTGTTTCCCCAGGGGTTTTCCCCATTTTCTTGAGTACTTTATCGCTCACGTCGTGCTTCGGGTTGGCGTAAAGCATATTGCTTTGAGATCCTTTGTCGAATATAACCATGTATCCATTCTGAGAAGTTACTCCGAGTATCGCCTCGTACATCATGTCTTGCACCGGTTTCATAAGCTCCTCTCTCTTTTGAAACAAGTCCCCACCTACACCAAACCTTCTTTTCTGTGAATCTCTAGCTTCTGATTTTTTAGTCTTTAGCTCACCTTCTCTTCTTCTCTGCATATCCAAAGTAAGTAGCGCTTTTTCTGCTTGAAAAGATTCTCCAAGTAAAGCGATCGAGGCATATTTTTCTTCTATCTCCTCTTGCCACTGGGCACTGAAGGAATTTAGTTCCACCTGTGCATCAGCATATTCTTGTAAATGCAGTAGTATATACTCTGTGTCTACATATGCAAATTTCTGCGCGTAAGAGCTGAGCCCTGCTATCATGAGACTTAAAATCAGAGTTGCTTTTTTCATTTTTACAAGTACTAAAACGTGTGCGAATTTAACCAATTTCATTAGAGGTCTCCAATGTTCATGCCAATACTGAAATGGAGTTGATTTTTCTCTATCAAATCTCCACCCTGCTCAGGCGCTAGAGGATCGAATCTCCATCCATAATCTAGCCCTAATAAACCGAACATAGGTAAGAATACTCTGAGACCAATTCCGGCAGATCTTTTAACTTGAAAAGGATTAAATTCTTTGAATGTGTCCCAGGTGTTTCCTGCCTCAGCAAATGCTAATGTGTAAATGGTAGCTTGAGGATTTGTACTTAAAGGATATCTAAGTTCAGCCGTATATTTGGCTACTAAAGGAGCACCGCCAGAACCTGATATAGATTCTTCTGGATATCCTCTCAAGTAAATAATTTCTCTTCCATCCAGTCCAAACTGATTTAGATTTACTCCTCCTACATAAAACCGTTCGAATGGTGATTGACCTATTTCACTGTTGTAGAAACCAAGGAAACCAAACCCTACTTTAGTATTTAGTATTAGTTTAGGAGGCTTTTCATCTGTTCCTCTGGTCAATGGAGTGTACCAGTCTACTGTTAATTTAGCTTTGTAATACTCTACCCACCTGTACTTGTCTTGCGCATCTGTATAATCAAAATCTCCTGGTCTGACAGAGGAGTAAGGGAAAGTAGCCTTGGTGAATAATTTTACAGTAGAACCGTAAGTAGGATAAATAGGCTCAGATACAGAGTTCCTTTGTAAAGTTCCGGATAAAGCTAAGTTATGAGCGATTCCTGTTTGAAATACACTACCAAGTGCTGAGTAGTTAAATAAATCAAACCGCTGGTAACTCAAGTTTCCAAACAATAAGAAATAATCGTCTGGCTTTTTAAGTCTAGTTCCTATCCCTATTGATCCTCCTTGGAGCCTCATTTGGTTCAACGCCGGATTTATATTTCCTTCGCTGTCTTTTCTTGTTTCCCCATTAGATACTCTAGTTCTAGAGTACGAAAGGGATAAAGAGGTAGGTTTTTTACCTCCTAACCATGGCTCAGTAAATGAAGCGCTAAGTGATTGAAAGAATATACCATTTGATTGTCCTTGAACAGACAGTTTCTGTCCGTCACCAGTAGGTATAGGTCGCCAAGCCTCTTTTTTAAACATGTTCCGAGCACTAAAGTTAGAAAAACTTAATCCCAGTGTCCCTACTACTCTTCCGGCTCCGAACCCGCCAGAAAGCTGGATTTGATCAGAGGGTCTCTCCGCTACTACGTAGGTTAAGTCTACTGTGCCTTCACTTTCGTTTTGCTTGATTTGGACATCGAATCCCTCTGGAGCAAAATACCCTAAATTAGAAAGTTCTCTTTGAGTTCTGACAATATTAGAACGACTGAAAAGATCTCCAGGCTTTGTTCTAATTTCTCTGTAGATAACATGATCATTAGTCTTGTCATTTCCCACTACGGTAACATCGCCTACTCTAAACTGCTTTCCTTCATATAGGAGAATCTCTAGATCTACAGTGTCTCCTACTACCGAAGTTTCAGAGACTATAGCTTGGAATGTTAAATATCCTTGATCCATGTAGATAGAACTTATATCTAATCCATTCGGATTAGAATAAACTCTAGAATCTAATAAGCTTTGGTTGAATTCATCACCAGGTTTGATTTTTAGAATGTTCTTGAGCGAGTCTGAATTATACTTTGTGTTTCCGTAAATTTGGATATCACCAAAGTAGAATTTCTGACCTTCATCTATTTGCAGTTTTAGACCGAGTAGCCCTTTTCCTGTTCTATAAATAGAATCATTAAGTATCCTAAAATTTTTATATCCCTTCTCATTATAAAACTGAGTAAGTATAGCTTTATCCATCTCTAGATTTTCATCTAGTAGCTTAGAACTTTTTAGTACCCTGTACCATCTTCTTTGCTTGGTTTCTTTTAATTTTCCCCGCAGTTTTTTTTCTGGAAACTCTAATGCCTCATCAAATAAGATTTCACCTATTTTAACTTTTCCTCCTTTTTTCACGTCTACCAGAATTGTGCAAGTGTTAGGTGCGTTCGGGTCGTTGTCTGAGCTGATGTTAACTTCGGCATCATAATATCCTTTTTCTTTATAATAATCTACAATGATGTTCTCCGCATTTTTCATCCAGTTTTCAGTGATGATAGTACCTTTCTGAACATCTATTTGATCTTTTAGTGTGCTGATCTCCCCACTTCTTAGATTGGGGAATCGTTGTATGCTCCCAAGCCTAGGCATTTCTGTCACCTCTATGCCAAGCCATATTTTATCTTCCTCTGTTTTTACAGTGTAGATTTGTATATCAGAAAATAATCTGCTAGCCCAAAGGTTTTTTATCGCTCTAGAAATTCGATCACTAGGAATAGTGATCGATTTTCCTCTCGGTAAATCCGCCAGTACTTTTACCGCTTGTACGTCTGTATAAATAGCTCCGGAGACGATTACGTCTTCTAGCGTATAAGTCTGCTCTGAGTTCGCGCCTAAGCTAGCTACTTGAGCTTTTGAGGTAAAGTTATTAGAGACTAATAATAGTACGGCACATACAGTCAGAATACTCTTCACTCTACGCTTTAATTTGTTCACTGATTTTTCCAAATCTTCTTTCTCTGTTTTGGTATTCTAAAATGGCTTTAAGGAATTCATCTCTTTTAAAATCTGGCCAGTGGACTTCTGTAAAATAGAACTCCGTATATGCTATCTGCCAGAGCAAAAAGTTGCTTATTCGCTGCTCTCCACTAGTCCGAATTAATAATTCAGGTTCTGGTATTCCTGCTGTATTTAGGTAGGAAGAAACGAGTTCTTCAGTAATTTCATTTTGCGCACAGCCATTTTTAAGTATTTCTTTTACGGCATTGGTAATTTCCCATCTAGAGCTATAACTGAGCGCTAGAATTAAGGTTAACCCTTTGTTTGAAGCGGTGCGTTCTTCGGCGTCTTTCAAGGCTTGTATGCACTTCTCGGGGAGAAGCTCCACGTTTCCTATGATTTTAAGACGGACATCGTTTTCTTTTAATTCTTCAATTTCTGAAATGATAGTGGTAACCAGAAGATCCATTAAAGCATCTATTTCTTCTTTGGGCCGATTCCAGTTCTCAGTACTAAAAGCATAGAGCGTTAAATATTTCACATTAAACTCTCGAGCGGTTTTAATACTCTCCCTAACCGACTCCACGCCATTGGAGTGTCCGTAAATTCGGTCATGCCCTTTTTGTTTGGCCCACCGTCCATTGCCATCCATGATAATGGCTATATGATTAGGGATTCTAGAAGTATCAATAAGTTCCATGGCTAGAAGCTCTCAATTTGTTGTTTTCTCTTGGTTCTGCAGTTTATCTATCTCCCCAGCATCTGCCAGGTTTTTTATCTATCCTCAGAGTAAGGGCAAATGTAGTGAAAGCGTAGAAGTCATTATTTGTAGGGTCACCTCTTTCCACGAAGGCATTTGAATCGTCTAATCCGACTCCTTCTAAACTTCGATCAGCTAGTTCTTGAGTAAGAACTCCAGACTCAAGCCTTAGCAAAAGGGGGTCTGCATATGCTGTGCTTACATCATCTATATAATCGCTGGACGCTGAGCGCATTCCATAAGTTATATTGACGGCTAACCCTCCTATGATATTCATTTTTATTCCGAAGCCATATGGCAGCGATAAGCCACCTAATTTGTATGGAGCTTTTGTAGTTATGGATGTTCCTTGACCTTCTGTACCTAAAGGTTGAAGCTCATACCATGCGCCATTATATTCTGCCATTGGCCTCATGCTGTAATGAGCGAGGCCTAAAAATAAGAAGGGGGTAAAGAAATCTTGTTTACTTCCTACTTGATATGGAAAAAAATTCAATTCAGCGATGGCGCTCGTTTCTAGTATAGGGGTTTTAAAATGAAGATTTCTGTTAATCTTCCAGGGATCTTTAGATTTCGAGTCATATGCTCCTAATTCGAAATAATGAACACCGAAATTAAAGCTCCATCTTCTGTCTATGCTTTTTCGGTAAAATAATCCACCACCTAGCTTTAGTTCTCCCCCAAAATGGTTTCTGTTGAGTTCCCCTAAATAATAACCTGTACCAACCGCAAAGCCTATTTCTTTTGATTTGTCTTTGTCATTTCCCGCCCAGGATAGGATTGAAAAGAGAAGTGCTATGATGAGGAATACTTTATTCATGCGTGATTATAATGCCTTTTCCTGTTTTTTATTGTGTACGTGTTGCTTTATTTGCGGAGCCAGATCAGGGCCTTTAGCCCTAATTTCTGCGGTCGACTCCCCAATGAAGTTTATTTCGAATTGTGGAAAAGAAATTCTGGTCTTTTAAATTAATGAGTGAAAAGCAGAAAGAGCTGGGTTTCACAATAACTCTAGAGTTGTTAGCTACAGTATAAGAGCGGCTGTCTAGGGTGAGATAAAAACTCTCATCTCTTCCGTCAGCTGTTAGGGTTAGTTCTTCTTTTTGGGGTATTACCAGTGGTCTTACATTGAGATTATGAGGAGCTATAGGTGTTAGCAATATGTTCTGGCTTCCAGGCATGACTATAGGTCCGCCACAACTTAAAGAGTATGCTGTAGATCCTGTTGGGGTGCTAATAATCAATCCATCTGCCCAATAGCTATTCACGAAAGTGTCATTAAGGTAGGTGTGAATTATGATCATGGAGGAGGTGTCTTTTTTGTGAATACTAACTTCATTAAGAGCAACGTTGTTTTCTCCCAAATTCAAACCCTCCACTTCTACCTCCAATAACGAACGTTTATCTAACTCGAAGTCTGCGTTAATTAGTGCTTCTGCTGCTTTTAGCACGCTGTCCACATCGATATTCGATAAAAACCCTAATCTGCCTGTGTTTATTCCTAATACTGGAATATTGCTAGCGCGCACGAAAGGTACTGTATCTAGCAAAGTTCCATCTCCACCAATACTAACTAAGTAATCCGCTTGAGATTTCTTTAATGAGCCTGAAAAAACGTTAAAGGTATCTTTCATCCTTTCTTCCAGAAACTCAGAAAACGTCTCCTCTACGAGGATTTCTGTGCCCTTGCCCTTTAAGTGCTCTATGAAAAGCTGTATTGGGCGGGTGTAGGAATGGTCAAATTGTTTGCCGAAAAAAGCTACTCTCATAAGACATGTTAATGAGGCTGCAAGGTAACTATACACCTAAATATATTCACTAAACAGCCAATTTATTTTATGAATAACTGCGGAGATGCCAATTTAATTTTCACCTAGTATTTAGCTTTTTCCCGGAAGAGGAGTTATAGCCTGAGAAGATTATTTTCCGACTGAATCTGATTTGATCGCTTTTGATTCCAGTGATGGCGCATTGACATTAGAATTTATTAAACTCAACAAACTATAAGACACCCTTTTTTATGCTTAATTTTACTTCTAGACTGAATCATTATTAGTAACAGAAGAAAGTTTTTCTAAATCTCTGTCAAATAAGTAGAGACCTCCTTTGTCATTTCCTATTAGCTCTATTTTATCCATGATATTTCTCGCCAAAGCTTCTTCTTCTATTTGCTCAGAAACAAACCACTGCATAAAGTTATGAGTCGTGTAATCCTTCTCTTTTAGACAAACGTCTACCACTTCATGGATTTCTTTAGTTACATTAATTTCATGGCTCAAAAGAGAAGTAAATATATCTCTTACGCCTTTAAATGTATTAGTAGGCTGGTTCAATTGAGGAATAATAGCCTTTCCTCCTCTTTCGTTAATGAACTTCACTAATTTAAGCATGTGTTGTCTTTCTTCATCAGAATGCTCATATAAGAACATTGCTATTCCGTTCAGCCCGTTGCATTCTGCCCAGCTAGCCATAGCTAGATATGCCTGAGAAGAAGCAGCTTCTATTATTACCTGATTGTTCAGGGCTTTTTCAACTTTTTTATTAATCATACTTTAAATTTAATCTATTGTTTAGAAACAGTTGTAACCAATATGTAAAATTAGAATTGATTTAAAGAAATTTAGATTAATTCTTTACAAGGTTTATCTTTAGCGTTGCAAAGTAAATCAACTTCAATGAGCATCAGAAAACCATTCAATTTAAATAAGTGGATAGAAGAAAACAGGGATCAGTTAAAACCCCCTGTGGGCAATAAGAACTTGTACCCTGAAGGAACCGACTATATAGTAATGATCGTCGCTGGGCCTAATGCCCGGAAGGATTATCATTTCAATGAAACTGAGGAGTTATTCTATCAGTTAGAAGGAAATATAACGGTTAAAATTCAAGAAAAAGGTCAGCCTGTTGAGGTACAATTAGGTCCTGGAGATATGTTTCTTCTTCCTCCTAATATTCCTCATAACCCTGTTAGAGAAGAGGGTTCCATTGGTCTAGTAATAGAAAGAGTGAGAAAAGGAAAAGGGATGAAAGACGGGTTAATGTGGTTTTGTGATAACTGCAACACCAAGCTACATGAAACTTTTTTTGAGCTTAATGATGTAGAAATTGATTTCTTTCCCAGATTTAAAGAATTTTATGGAAATGAGTCTTTTAGAACCTGCTCTAACTGCTTAGATGTGATGGAAACTGACGAAAGATTTTCGCCAAAATAAATATTGCAGCGCTATGTCCTAATAGATTTTATTTAGTTAAAGCTATGAATGTAGTTTCTCTAATTATAAAGAAATTCTAAGTGAAGAATTAACTTCGGCTATAGTCAATATACCGGTTAACTTTGATTGATGAAATGAAGGAGTTTCGAAAGGAGCTCCTTTTTTATGCGGTATTATTAACTTAGAAGGGACAAAACATCTTTTATTATAAAGCAGCAGAACACTTATTTAGAGAGCTAAAGACACGTGATTGTTAATAAAGATGAGCTAATGCCAGATGCTTAAGAATAATTTACAATTCTTAACCCATATTTAAACGCATTGCAACGCATAATCTTCACCTCCGCCATGATAATTTTCTTAAATTCGCTCGTCATACTTATAAGTCTAGAATAACAATGACCTATCATAAATTAAATGTATACTCAGGCTGGTTCATTTGGCTAATAGCTACTATCGTTTATTTACTAACTATAGAACCTACTACTAGTTTTTGGGATTGTGGAGAGTTTATCTCCTCTGCTTATAAACTGCAGGTAGGCCACCCGCCAGGCGCACCTTTTTTTATGTTGGTTGCCCGATTTTTTGCTATGTGGTTTGGCCCTGAGCATGTGGCCATGGCCATGAATGGATTATCGGCATTATGTAGTTCGTTTACCATTTTGTTTTTGTTCTGGAGTATCACTCACTTCGCTAAGAAGTTAGCAGTTAAAACATTCGGAACAGATTTAGATACAGGCGCTACATGGGCTGTAATGGCTAGTGGTGCTGTAGGAGCATTGGCTTACACATTTAGTGATTCATTTTGGTTTAGTGCGGTAGAAGGAGAGGTGTATGCCATGTCTTCATTATTCACGGCTGTAGTATTCTGGGCTATCCTTAAATGGGAGAGCATGTCTGATAAAGGTGGCGGCTTCAGGTGGCTTGTGCTTATCGCGTATTTGATGGGACTTTCTATAGGAGTTCACCTTCTTAATCTACTAGCTATACCGGCTATAGCATTCGTTTATTATTTTAAGAGACATAATGTTACGGTGATCGGTTTAGCCATAACAGCTTTAGTTTCATTAGTGGTTCTAGGGTTTATTCAAGGGTTAATTATTCCTGGTACTATAAAGCTGGCAAGTAAATTCGAATTGTACATGGTAAATGACATGGGGATGCCTTTTAACTCTGGTGTTATCGTTTATGTCATGCTAATAATTCTGCTGATAGTAGGGATGTTATTCGTTTCTAAAAGACAAAACTGGCCTATAGTAAACACCTCTGTGCTCTCTATTATGATGGTGCTCATTGGGTATTCTACATTCGCTTTAGTGGTAATTAGAAGTTCTGCTAACCCACCTATGGATGAAAACAATCCTGAAAATGTATTTACACTTCTTTCCTATTTAAATAGAGAACAGTACGGTTCTAGACCGCTGCTTACAGGTCAATACTGGAATACTCCTATTAATTACGATGACCCATATTCTGGTAAATCCAACAATTATGTTAAATCCTTCAGCGTAAAAAATAATGCAGGAGCTAGGGTTAAGTCCTACAAGTTTGTGTTTGAAGCGGAGGAGTACATAGAAAACAACTCAGATAAGTATTTATCTCTCGTAGAAGAATATATAGCTTCTGAAGCCATAGATGGATATAATTATGTAGATGAACTTACCGCATTTCTCCCGAGAATGCACAGTACAGATGCTCGGGATATAGAAGCTTACAAAGAATGGTCTAATTTTAAAGGATGGAATGAGG
>DDEI01000048.1 GCA_002336675.1 Flavobacteriales bacterium UBA1958
AGAACAAATGGCTTTCTCTGTTCCGGGACACGCTTGGAGATTGAATTTAATAAATTCTCTAGAAACTTCAACAGAAGGTGCTAAAAAGAAATCATATCATCATAATTATTTCCTAGGACAAAACGAGAACATGTGGTCTTCTGGTGTCCGTGTTTTCGAGATGGTTGACTATCCCGAAATTTATAATGGAATTGACTTAAAAGTGTACAGTAAAAAAGACAACTTCAAGTATGACTTTATTGTATACCCCGGTTCAAATCCGGATCAAATAGTATTTGATTATGATGGACTTCAATCATACTTCATAAAAGACGGTAACCTGATTCTAGTAACATCACTTGGCGAATTCACAGAAAGTAAACCTTTTGCTTATCAATTGGTTAATGGAAAATTAACAGAAGTCGCGTGTAACTATGTAAAAAGAGGTAATATCATTAGTTATGCCTTTCCCGATGGATATGATGAACGTTTAAAATTAGTCATCGATCCTGAATTAATCGCCTCTACCCTTTCAGGAACTACAGGATTTTCTAGTAATTATGGTCACTCAGCCGCGTTTGATTTAGAAGGGAATATTTTCACTGGATGTGTAGCGTCAGGTTCTGAATACCCTGTAACTACTGGAGCTTTTGACCAGTCTTATGGCGGAGGCACTTGGGATATCGGTGTCAGCAAACTTAACCCTGAGGGCACTGATTTATTATGGGCCACGTTTTTAGGGGGAAGTTCAGCAGATTACCCTCATTCTTTGGTAACTAATAATGACGGAGAGCTATATGTCTATGGCAGTTCTGCTAGCGCAGATTTCCCTGTAACTGGGAGTGCAGTGCAAACATTACACGCAGATGGAGGTGGTGGATATGATATCGTTGTTTCTCATTTAGAACAAGACGGGAGCGCCCTAATCGGTTCTACCTATTTAGGAGGAACTGGAACAGATGGTCAAAATGCTAATGCTGCTAATTATGGAGATAATTACAGAGGAGAAATTATAATAGACTATGACAATAATCCGATTATAGTCTCTGGAAGTCAAGCTTCTGACTTCCCCGTTACAGCAATAGCTTATCAGACCACTAACGCTGGTGGACAAGATGCTGTAATAGTGAAGCTTAACCCTACTTTAAGTACTCTTTTACTAAGTACGTACTTCGGAGGAACTGATAATGATATGGGTTATGGAATAAGGACTTCTATAGATGGTTCTATTTTTATAGCAGGAAGCGCTAGTGATGATTTGCCGACTACGCCAGGGGCTTATCAAACCAATTTTATCGGTGAGGCTGGTGGTTTTGGAATGGAGTTAGATGGCTTTATAGCTAAGTTTAATGGGGCAGGTACCGCCCTTATAAATAGCACCTATCATGGAACAGACAGTAAAGATCAAGTTTTCTTTATAGATTTAGATTTCGAAGAAAATGTATTCGTATTTGGCCAAGGAGGAGGAGATATGCCAGTGACTAATGATGTTTACGAAAACCCAAATTCTGGTCAGTTTATCACCAAATTCTCAAATGACTTAAGTGAAGTATTAGTAGGAACAGTAGTGGGCAGTGGAAGCGGCGGTACTGATTTTGTCCCTGATGCATTCTTAGTGGATAATTGTGATAACATTTATATCTCTGCATATAGCGCCTTTGGCGCTCTGGAAACAACAGATGATGCGTTGTTTACCTCAGGTGGTTTCTATCTAGCTGTTTATGAAGAGGACTTAGCTGACATTATTTTTGGGACGTTTTATACTGAAAATCATGTAGATGGAGGAACAAGTAGATTCGATAAAAATGGAATAGTTTATCAAGGGGTTTGCTCAGGTGGTGGATTTAGTACCACTGCTGATGCTTGGGCTACAAATCAAGAGACAGGATGGGATATAGGAGTTTTCAAAATTAACTTTGATGCTTCTGGAGTAAATGCAGCCTTGGCTAGTAACGATATCTCTGGTTGTGCCCCTTTCGAAATCACTTTCGAAAACTTCTCTGTCGGTGATCAATTTGATTGGGATTTCGGTAACGAAACTTCTTCTGAGGAATATGAGCCTTCTATTACTTATGATGAGCCTGGCGTTTATGATTTAACTATGATAGCCTCAGATTCCCTGAGTTGTAATCTAGCTGACACTATAGCATTTCAAATAATCATAAGTACTCCTCAAGATTTTAATCCTACGTTTAACTACGATTTTAATTGTATTGAACAAATAGTAGAAACTACCAACACAACTGGTCTTGATTTCTTGGAGTATATCTGGGATATGGGTGACGGAACCATCATAGAATCCGTGGATGTTCTTCACCAATATGATGCTCCAGGTGATTATACTATTAGCCTTCAAGCTATAGATAATGGCTGTGAAGATGACGAAGAAGTTACGGTGGATATTACGTTACTTCCTTTCTTAGAAGCGACCATAGCCAGTGATGGACTAGAGGGTTGTGAAAACGCTGTCATCGTATTTGAAAATCAAAGCGAAAACGCTGATAATATCTTCTGGGATTTTGGCGATGGCTCCTCTTCTGCTGAGGAAACACCTACTCACACTTTTAGCGGTCCTGCAGAATTCGAGGTGGTTTTAACAGCCCTAAATCCAAACACATGCAATGGTTCCGACTCTGACACTGTGCTGGTAACTATAAGTGCTAATGATATGGTCGAGTCTATCTTCGATCTACTTCAAACTGACTGTGAAAATTATACCGTAGAAGGTGTGAATAATAGTCTAGGAAATTTCTTAGAATTTGAATGGGATATGGGGGATGGAACTATTCTAGAGGAAGAAAATATTACATACGACTATGATGACATAGGTATATATACTGTTTCTCTTTCAATAGAAGATCTTATCTGTAATGTGTCAGACGAATCGTCTTTACAGATTAATATTACTAATGAAGTAACAACCTTTATAACCAATGGTGATGAAGGAGGATGTGCTCCTCTTTCAATTGACTTTAATAATAATAGTGTGGGTGCATCCTCATACTCCTGGGATTTTGGTGATGGAACGCCAAGTAATAATGAAGAAAACACCTCTCATATTTACACCACACCCGGCATCTACATAGTTACTCTCTCAGTAGAGGGAGATGGAGCCTGCACAGGAACCGCTGAAGCTACGAGTTTAGTGGAAGTACTGCCACCTCCAGTTTTAGAGCCGAGTTTCGACAATATTCAACTGGGCGCGTGCAATGAGTTTACAGTAGAACTCACCAACACAAGCCTAGGTGATATCGATAATTACTCTTGGAATCTAGGAGACGGAAATGCGAGTGTATCAGAAAATTTAATACATGTTTATAATGGGGAAGGAACTTACACGATAACACTAACTGTTGGCGAAGATTTTTGTGGGTCAGAAGAATCAATTTCTGAGACAATAGTTATAGAAGACCATGAAGAATTTGAATTAGGAGAGAACATTCCCCTATGTTACTATTCTCCAGCAGTAGAGATTAATGCCGGATTAGGCGGTCAAAACGCTTCATATTTCTGGTCTACAAATGAAGAATCACAGTCTATTTCAGTTTCTGAAGCAGGGGTTTATAGTGTTCAAGTAGAATTAAATGGATGTACATTCCAAGATGCTGTTCAGGTGTCTATCGCTCCAGAAATAAACATAGAAAAAACCGAAGTATTTTGTAAAGGCGGTTCTCACAGTATAGAAATTCCATACTTAGGTGGTTCTAACCATTTCTGGATAACTACAAATGAGAATGACATTTACACAGATATTATAGATGATGGACTCTATGAATTCACATTCACTGATGATTATGGCTGCGAGCAAACGGGAAGTATAGACGTTATCCTACAAGATAACGAACCTACCATATTCATCCCCAATGCATTTACTCCAAATGGTGATGGCCTAAATGATGTGTTTAAGCCGGTGAATGACAATTTAGATGAATACTCTTTTAAAGTTTACAATAGATGGGGAAATGTAGTTTTTGAAACTGAAGATCCTGACGATTACTGGCAAGGAGAACAACTCGATGGAAATGGAAACGAAGGCTACTATGTTCCTATTGGAGTTTACACCTACGAAATCAGATACAGTAGTAATTGTAATACAGAAGCAAAAGACTTTATAGGACAGATTAGCGTAGTAAGGTAATTTTACATTTTCTTTTTTAAATCTCAGACAGTTTAAACGTCTGGTCTAATCTCACGCCTTTTTCAGTGTGCTTTACTGTACAGCATTCGGTCATACTATCGTGCTCCAAATAAAGAATGATTTCTTCATCTGCTGCTTTAGTTAAAAACA
>DDEI01000057.1:0-695 GCA_002336675.1 Flavobacteriales bacterium UBA1958
ACGTTTAGTGGTAAGTATGAAGTACTCATTTCTAACAGGCCTGTAAGCAGAAATAAAATAACTCTTGGAGAAATCGACTATGTCATTCGCGATATTTTTTCGGGAGAAATCTTTCATTTAGAGGTGGCTGCTAAATATTACTTAGGGCATAACAATTCAAGTTTGTGGAGTAATTGGAAAGGGATTAACGCCAAAGACGCCTTGGAAGATAAAATGACTAAATTCCGCAAGCAGTTAACTATCTTCGATAGAGAGGAAGGGGTTGCTCTATTAAATGAGTTAGGCTTAACTAGACCTAGGTCACTTTTGATGATGAAGGGGTTCTTTTTTTATTATTGGAGAAATATAAAGTGTCCCAAGTCTCCTCAATTAAGTCTGTCCAATCATAATGCTGGATTATTTTTAAAGGAGAGTGAGATTTCTGAATTTTTTAAAGGTGATAATAGCTGGGCACTACTCTCTAAACATAATTGGTTTGCCCCTTATGTGTCGTCAAGTAGCGAAGAGTTGTATTCCGAAATTGGTGTTCAAGCAAAAATTCGTTCTTTGCTAAAGGAGTATAACGTGGAGGTTATGTTAGCCAAACTATCATATGAAAACGGACATTTTATAGAAACTCTCAGGGTGGCAGTTGTTCTAAATAAATGGCCAAATAGGGAGCGCTAAATGAAAAGATGGTTAGAAAAAAAATATTA
>DDEI01000057.1:1107-13392 GCA_002336675.1 Flavobacteriales bacterium UBA1958
ATTTTTTTGGTTAAGGTTAATAATTATTAGTTGTATTACAAGGTCGGGGTGGTTTCCGACCTTTTTTGTGCACTGAAAACTTTATTCAATAACCTCAAATTCCACGTAATCATCATCCGAAGATGAATTTTTAGATTTAGATTTTGTTTCTTTAATTTTTTCTACCGTAACAGACCCCTCAGGTTTTTGATTTTGAGGATTAAACCCTCTCTGGCGCATTTGTTCTTCCGCCATTTTTTGCAGCTTATTTCTTGCCTTTTTCATCAACCAAGGCGCTATTAATTTAGATATGAAACGAAGACCATAAATAACCACTAGTATTATTAATACTGTTTTCATTGTTTATTTTTCAATTATTGAATCTTTCGGTAAAAAATAAAAAAAGTTACTTTAACCAATACTGCTCTTCATCTCTGGGAACTCTTTGAAAGGGAAAACAGCCATTTTTCGAGAATAGATAGAAACAGCATTATTTACTCAAGTAAAGATTTCGTTCAGAATAAATTTTTCTGAAAAACGGATCTTTCAGATCTTTTATAAATCGAATAGCTTCCCCGGTCGATTTCATTTCAGGTCCCAACTCCTTATTTACATTAGGGAATTTTTCATAACTAAATACAGGTATTTTAATAGCATATCCTTCCTTGTGTGGATTGAAATCAAAGTCAGTGACTTTTTTCTCACCTAACATTATTTTAGTGGCGTAATTCACATATGGTTCCCGATAGGCTTTAGCTATAAATGGAACCGTTCTAGATGCTCTTGGGTTAGCTTCTATAATATATACCTTGTCATCTTTAATTGCGAACTGGATGTTTAGTAGTCCTTTGGTCTCTAGTTTTATCGCTATTGTCTTTGTATACTCCTTAATTTGATCCATTACTAAATCTCCTAGATTGTATGGGGGGAGAAGAGCATAACTATCACCTGAATGAATTCCTGCAGGTTCAATATGCTGCATTATTCCAAGAATATATACATTTTCACCATCACAAATAGCATCTGCTTCAGCCTCTATAGCACCTTCTATAAAATGATCAAGTAAAATTTGGTTGTTTGGTAAGGCTTGAAGAATATCTACAACATGCTTTTCCAAATCCTGCTCGTTGATAACGATTTTCATTTTCTGTCCACCAAGCACGTATGAGGGCCTAACTAGCAGTGGGAAGCCTAAATCTTGAGATAACTCTATTGCTTGCTCTGCAGATTCTACCACTCCGAATTTAGGGTAAGGGATGTTGTTGTCTTTAAGTAGGTTGGAGAATCTACCCCTATCCTCAGCTAAATCCAAAGCTTTGAAGGAAGTTCCTAGAACTTTAATCCCAAATCTCTCTAGTTTCTCTGCGAGTTTAAGAGCTGTTTGCCCACCTAATTGAACGATTACACCTTCTGGTTTTTCATGAAGGATGATGTCATAAATATGCTCCCAGAAAACAGGCTCGAAATATAATTTATCGGAAGTGTCGAAATCAGTTGAGACAGTCTCAGGATTACAGTTAATCATAATAGTCTCGTAGCCACACTCTTTAGCAGCTAGCACTCCGTGAACACAACAGTAATCGAACTCTATACCTTGACCTATTCTATTTGGTCCTGAACCTAGAACTATTATCTTCTTTTTGTCTGAAACCATACTCTCATTTTCATCTTCGAAAGTAGAGTAGTAGTAGGGGGTGTGAGCCTCAAATTCTGCAGCACATGTGTCCACAAGTTTATAGACCCTTTTAATATCAAGTTCATGACGTTTTTCATTCACTTCACTTTCTAAGCATCTCATTAAATGGGCTAGCTGCCTATCTGCGTATCCTTTTTGTTTGGCTTCGAAAAGGAGCTCTCTGGGAAGTGACTGAAGTGTATGCTTCTCGATTTTATTTTCTAGAAGAATCAAATCTTCTATTTGTTTTAAAAACCAAAAATCAATTTTAGTTTTTTCTTGTATTGTCTTGAATGGAATTCCTAATTTAATAGCATCATATATGTGAAAAAGTCTGTTCCAACTGGGGTGTTGAAGAGATTTTAGAATGGCCTCCTGATTTTTCATTTCCTTGCCGTCAGCCCCTAATCCATTTCTGCCTAACTCTAGAGATTGACATGCTTTTTGGAGCGCTTCTTGAAAACTTCTTCCTATAGCCATTACTTCTCCCACGGCTTTCATTTGAAGACCTAGCTCTCTATCTGCTCCATGAAATTTATCGAAATTCCATCTAGGAATTTTCACGACTACATAATCTAATGTCGGCTCAAAGAATGCACTTGTCGATTTTGTGATTTGATTTTTTAATTCATCTAAGTGATAACCTATCGCAAGTTTGGCTGCGATTTTAGCTATCGGGTAGCCAGTAGCTTTAGAAGCTAAAGCAGAAGAGCGACTAACTCTAGGATTGATTTCTATAGCTATAATATCTTCGTTTTCATCAGGGCTAACCGCGAACTGTACGTTACATCCACCTGCAAAATCTCCAATGGAGCGCATCATTTTGATGGCCATATTTCGCATTCTCTGATAGGTACTATCGCTTAGGGTCATTGCTGGAGCTACTGTAATAGAATCGCCCGTGTGAATGCCCATAGGATCAAAATTTTCTATAGAACAAATAATGGTAACGTTATCATTGGCGTCTCTGAGAAGCTCGAGTTCATACTCTTTCCATCCCAAGAGTGCCTTGTCTATCATGACTTCATGAATCGGAGATAAATGAAGTCCTCTAGTTAGTAGCTTATCAAATTGATTAGGGTCATGTAAGAGAGAAGCACCTGCCCCTCCTAAAGTATACGAGGCTCTAATGCACAAAGGAAAACCAAACTCTTGGGCTACTTCCTTTCCTTCTAGAAAAGATTTAGCCGTTTTTTGCGGTGCCATAGGAATACCTATTTTACCCATTAATTCTCTGAATGCTTGACGATTTTCTGTGACATCTATAGCGTTAATATCTACACCTATCATTCGAACTCCATAATCTTCCCATAAACCTATTTCGTCACATTTAATTGCTAGATTGAGAGCTGTTTGTCCACCCATAGTGGGAAGAACAGCGTCTATATCATGGTTTTTTAAAATCTTCTCTATAGACTCTGTTTCTAGTGGCTCAAGATAAATGTTATCTGCCATCACAGGATCTGTCATAATGGTAGCCGGATTAGAATTAATTAGGGTAACTTCGATGCCTTCTTCGGTTAACGAACGGGCGGCTTGCGAGCCTGAGTAGTCAAATTCACATGCTTGTCCGATAACGATAGGTCCGCTTCCGATAATGAGAACCGACTTGATACTTTTGTCTTTAGGCATTTTTTTTTTAACCGCCCACGGAACCTATAAATTACAGATTGCGGGCAGTGGTTAAAACCACTTAGAAATTCGGGCCAAAAATACTTGTTGTAATGAGATTAACAAAGGAATACTTTTTCACAAAATAGCACACTTTTTAATCTTTACTTAAAAATATGTTGGTTTCTGAATTACACATCCTCTGAGAGAAAAATGACTTTAGCCTCTTTAAAACATCTTTAACGATGAGATGGCTCAGTTATGTTTTGTGTTTGGGAGTATTTGGAAGTTTATTAGATCAAAATCATACGAAAGCACAGGGTCTAAGGATAAAATAACTGAGCTTACAGGGTTATGACATTCTTTTTAAAGATAAGGGAGTGGTTTTGTTAGAAGACATCATAGATAACTTGATAACTATAGCTAAGGTGACTAATGATATGCTTGAAAAGAACCCAAAAGAGGTGAAGGTCACTTCCATGTTTCTTAAACCAAAAATTTACAAAGGAGTTATAAAACTTGATTGCGCGGAAGTGGATGTTCCTTCGGAATTTATTGTAGGATATCGACTCGATATAGATGGGCTCGGAAGAAACCGAAATTCGGTTTATAAGAAGATAGATTCAGTATCTTTGTGGCTGTTAAAAAAAATAAAATGTTAAACATCGTATTATTCGGACCTCCAGGATGTGGTAAAGGAACTCAGAGTGCTATTCTTAAGGATAAGTATGATCTGGTGCACATATCTACAGGAGATGTTTTTAGAGGATTAGATCCAGAGAGTGAATTAGCGAAGCTAGCCAAGAGTTATGCGGATAAAGGAAATTTAGTTCCTGATGATATTACGATTAAAATATTACAGTCAGAGGTGAAAAAGTATCCAAACGCCAGAGGAGTAATTTATGATGGTTTTCCGAGAACTAGTGCACAAGCAGAAGCTTTAGATGTGTTTTTGAAATCCAAGGGAGGAGCTGTTTCGTGCATGCTTGAGTTAGAAGTAGAAGAAAATGAGTTAAGAACTAGACTCAAAGGAAGGGCTATGGATAGCGGCAGACCAGATGATGCCGACCCAGCAGTGATTCAGAACAGGATAGACGTTTACAATACTCAAACGTCACCAGTAGCAGGTTTTTATAAAACTCAAGGGAAGTATAAATCTATAAATGGAATAGGTTCTATTAAGGAAGTGTCTGAACGTTTGTTCCAAAACCTAGAAGAAGTAATAGCTTAATCACACCAAATCCAGTTTTTTTACAATGGCCAACGCCAATTTTATCGACTACGTAAAAATCCACTGTAAAAGTGGAAATGGTGGTCCTGGTTCTACACACCTACATCGTTCTAAAATCACCAGTAAAGGTGGGCCAGATGGCGGGGATGGAGGCAGAGGAGGACATGTTATAGCTAGAGGAGATAAGCAGCTTTGGACATTACTTCATTTGAAGTTTAAAAAGCATATCAAAGCAGAACATGGTGGCTCAGGCTCTGGAAATTTAATGATAGGTTCTGAAGGGGAAGATATGTTCATAGATGTTCCTTTAGGTTCTGTAATTAGAGATCCTGAAACAGAAGAAATACTTGCAGAAATTACTGAGCATAGGCAAGAGTTTATTCTTATGCAAGGGGGTCGCGGAGGGAAAGGAAATGCACACTTTAAAACGAGCACAAACCAAACTCCAAGGTATTCACAGCCTGGAGAAGATCTTCAAGAAGCCTGGAGAATTATAGAACTGAAAGTTTTAGCAGATGTCGGATTGGTAGGTTTCCCAAATGCAGGAAAATCTACACTTCTTTCAGTAGTTTCAGAGGCCAAACCAGAAATAGCCAATTATCCATTTACTACTTTAGCACCTAATTTAGGAGTAGTTCCATATAGAGATAATAGATCATTTATTATGGCGGATATTCCGGGTATAATAGAAGGGGCCTCTGAGGGGAAAGGTTTAGGGTATAGATTTTTAAGACATATAGAAAGAAATTCATGTTTACTCTTTCTAATCCCGGCAGATTCAGAAGATCATTTTAAGGAGTATCGCATTTTAGTGAATGAATTAGAAAAGTATAATCCTGATTTACTAGATAAAAAGCATTTGGTAACTATCTCGAAAAGTGATATGCTCGATAATGAGTTGATGGCCGAAATAAGAGAACAAATGGCAGAAGTAGAGCTTTTATTCTTTTCGAGTGTAGCTCAACAGGGACTATTACCTCTTAAAGATTTGATTTGGAATGCGCTTAACGAATAGTTTTTTTTAACATTTCTCTAACGTATTCTTCCCATTTTTTTTTGTTTGAAAGAAATAATTCTATTTGAGGTGTCTCCGTCATATTCACGCTGATATTTATCCATTTCATCGTAAATTATGTCGAAGTCGTGTTGCAATGCTTCCTGATAATTCTTCTCTACGAAAGTGTCGCAGTCTGCTCTGTATTCATCACATAGCTCATTTAACCTTCTTTTAAATCTTTCTGAGATATCGAAATGAATTTTTTCATGAGCGAGTAGATGAGGCTTTTTATATCCTTTCATAACCCAGCTTTTTCCATAGATGAATTAGGCTTCTACATTAAGCACAATTAATCCGTATTTTACTTCTACTTCATAGCTAATGCTAGAATGAGTCAGGGCTTTTATAAACCCATAACCCACTCTCTTTTCTTTAAACATTTCCCAGTCAAATTGCTGACTTTCTGACCAAAATATCTTTTGTATTCTATGTGCATTAATACTGCGCTCATTAAAAATTAGGGAAATGAGAAGGATGGCAATGATAAATGTTTTCTTCATAGAGTTAAGAGCTATTAGAACCATACCTAAGTAACAGTAATTAAGAAAACGCACTACAGAAGAAATCTTAATTAATTATAACGCGATTGTAATTAAAGCTATAATGTTCTTGCTTCGTCACATATTTCTGTTAGATTGCGTGGGATTTTCAAAAACACATTCAGACATGGCTAGAAAAGGAAGACCAGCGACCAGAGCATTAGACCTAAGAGACGGGTTTTATTTGGAGTTGAAGAATTCAGCATCGAGTAAAGGAATAAAAATTAGAAGAGACACTCTAAAAGAGATGGAAGATGCCATCGAAGAGTACTCTAAAACTAAGATAGTTATAGTTCTTGGGGAGTATAAAGAGGGAAAAGCTTTATCCGCTAAAAAGACTAGAAAGACTAAGAAGTAATTCCTCTAGAAAGATTTTATAAATTCAAAGCTAGAACATTATGTTCTGGCTTTTTTTGTTTCTATAAAGCCCTGTTAATATCCCTAAGACTTAACCTTTCAGTTTAAGAATCTCCACCTCCCATATGCAAGAAAAAAGCCCTTTTCACGTTAACGAAAAGGGCTTTCATATTGGATTAGAGTTGTTTATTTTAAAATTTGATATCCATCTGAATTAAGAAATTCAAAGGAGCTTGAGGATAAAAAGCGTCTTGTTCTTCTAGATTATTCACGCGTGAATTATCTGGAGAAATGATTTCAGTATTATAACTATACGTATAGCCATTTGAAGAATACTCTTCAGAGAAGATGTTGTTCAGCATTAAACTAATACCGAACTCTTTTACAAAGGTGTTCTTTACTGCATATCTCACTACAGCATCATTTACTAAATAAGCATCTATAGTCTTATCTTTATTGCTTGAGTTGTCTAAAAATTGCTGTCCCACATACTTTGTAAGTAGGCTGATGCTCAGTTTAGAGTCTTTTTTATTTAGTAGTGTATAACTTAAGTCAGAAGCAGTAATTACATTTGGTGAAAAACTAATATCGGTAGCAGTTAGTTCATCCGTCAATAGTTCTTCACTTGTATAGTTGAAGTCTTCATCATATTGGTAGCTTACTATAGTTTCAGTGTATTTATTGATTTTGTTTTCACTGAAAGTGGCATTTACCTGCCAGTTTAGTTTTTTAGTAATATTCACACCTGCTATCAGTTCAATACCTCTTCTGTAACTTTCATCTACGTTTGTTTTAATGGCAGAACCTACATCATTCACCTCGCCAGTTAACACAAGCTGGTTAGTGTACATCATGTTGTAGATATTCGCATTAAAAGCGAATTTACTAGCCGTGTAGGAATAGCCAATTTCAAGGTCATTAAGTGTTTCATGTTTAGGAGATGTTCCAGGAACAGCATCTATAATATCACCTCTGGTAGGCTCTCTATTAGCTACACTGAAACTACCATAAAATCTGTTCTTACCCTTGGCATAAGAAGCTCCTATTTTAGGATTAATAAATGTCCATGAAGTATCTGCCTGAATATTTCTTAGGTCATTGTCAGTTCCTTCTAACTCGTAGGTTATGAAACGTCCCTGAACATCTGCGAACACATTAAAATTATCATTTACGTCATAGTTAGCTTTTAAATAAGAGCTATAATCATTCTTAGTGGCATCACTTTCGTAGTAACGTTCTCTAATATCTGAATCACCAGCGTACTGAGCCCATAAAACCTCTCCGAAGTGGTCTCCTTTGTATTGGTTAACCGCACCACCGAAAACTGCATTTACTCTATTCTTTCTATAATTCAATGCCCAAACAGCACCATAAAAATCGTTATCTAACCATCTTCTTCTAATAATATCAGAGCTAGAAACTTGGTCGTCTTCTACGATTATTCCATAGTCAGTTAAGTCTTCTCCTTTTTTATACTCTTCAAAAAATCCAGTTCCATGCGTGTAATGGCCACTAGCGTTAAGACTTAGGGCTGAAGAAAATATCTGCGTTAAGTGAAGTTGGTAATGATCTTGCTCATAATCGTCTACCTGGTTATCATACTCATAGATGTTGAAGGTCCTGTCAGCATTTAACAGACGTTCTCTATCTTCTGCATCTAAGTCTAAAACATTGTCGGCTAGATTTTCTAATCCTGCTTGATCGTTTTCCAGAACAGCCTCAGGAGTTCCATACCATGATTGATATGTTTTTTCCTGTCCTTTTATTGCTACGGCTTGAATGGTAGTGTTAGCTAAATAAAGACCTGCATTCAGGTAAAGAGAACTTAAGTCAGCGCTAGCACGATCTATATATCCATCTGAGGTTATCTTCGACAAGCGACCATTAAAATTCCACTTGTTATCTATCATGCCAGTAGAAAACTCTAGGTTAGAACGGAGCGTATTGTAAGAACCACCTCCTAAGCTTGTTTTAAAATAACTAGATTTATCTGGTTTTGTAGTTTGGAGATTTACCGTTCCTCCAAAAGCAGCAGCACCGTTTGAGCTTGTTCCTACTCCTCTTTGGATTTGAACGCTATTTACACTACTTCCAAAGTCTGGCAAATTTACCCAGAATACTCCCTGACCCTCTGAGTCGTTAAGCGGAATGCCGTTAATAGTGACATTAATTCTGGTGGCATCAGACCCTCTTATTCTTAATCCTGTATAACCTATTCCAGCTCCTGCATCAGAGGTGGTTACTACACTAGGCTGCATCCTTAATAAATAAGGTAAATCTTGACCAAAGTTTAATCTCTCCAAATCATCTTCATTCATTTCGGTGAATGCCATTGGAGTTTTTTTGTTCAGTTGTACACTAGCTACTTGTACTTCAGAGATAGAAAAAGCATCTTGTAATAAAAGAAACTCCAAGTCAGAACAGGCTGATTTAGCGATAAGTCTTTCTGATGTTTTATACCCAAGAAAGTCAACGTTTAAAGTGGCGCTTTCGCCACTATTAACTTCTATGCTAAACTTGCCTTCTCTGTTTGAGATGGCATAAGTATATGCATCATTTAATGATATTACAGCTCCTGTCAGAGGAGCAGATTCTTCATCCATAACAGTTCCTGTAATGGTGAATTGTCCCCACACACAAGTGGAAACGAAAGCGAGCACTGTGCTTAAGAATAAATTTTTCATAACAATTTTTAATGGCCATCCGGGGGGATGACACTTGGTTAAACAATTCCCTAACTGGCATTATCCGGTCAGGTTCTACGGGTGTAATCTCAGCCTTTGTCCACGATTGGATTTCTGGCACCCCTGTTTGAGACGGCGCAAAAGTAATAAGTTTTTTAACTTGAAGTATCACTTTTTGTTTTTGGAATGAGGCCGAGGGACACAGTGCTTATAATCTTCTAAATGGTCAGAGAGGAATTTAGTATTCATTGTGAACACTAAATGAACCGAATAGTTAATTTCGCAGAAGAATGAATTTTATAGTTAACGTATTATGTTTAGTTTGGTTTAGCGTTGCAACGCTTCACCTGCAAGCGCAAAGAACAGACTTGGATCTTAAAAGGGCGCGCCCTCAGATAGGAGTCGTTTATGGCTCTGTAGCTGATAATTCCACAAAGGAGGCGATTCAATTTGCCACTATTACGCTAATTTCAAAGAGAGACAGTTCAGCCGTTACGGGAGGTATTACTGATGAAAAGGGAAGGTTTAGAGTCATAGAGATCCCTTTAGGGCAATACTCGGTGGAAGTAAATTTCATAGGCTATAAAATACAAGTGTTATCTGGTGTAAAACTATCGCCTAGGGAAAGTGTAGAGCGAGATTTAGGTGAAATTTTCTTAGAACCTGTGAGCACTATGATTGAAGATGCTGAGGTGCTGGCCAGTAAAGAACTCATGAGATTAGAGATAGACAAGCGAGTGTTTGATGTCTCTCAGAATATTACTTCCGCTGGTGGTTCTGCGAATGAAGTATTAGAGAATATTCCTTCGGTAGAAGTAGATATCGATGGAAAGGTGAGTCTAAGAGGAAGCCAAAATGTAACTGTCCTTATCGATGGAAAGCCTTCTGGCTTAACAGGCTCTTCTCGCCAAGCTGTCTTGGACCAATTACCTGCAAGCAGTATAGAATTTGTAGAGATTATTACGAATCCTTCTGCTAAATATGATCCTGACGGCATGGGTGGGATTATTAATATAATATTGAAGAAAAACAAACTATTTGGTTACAGCGGAAACATAAGTGTTACGGCTGCTACAGGCGATAATTATAACGGGTCTTTCAGTGTGAGTAAAAGAAATGATAAGCTGAATATTTTCGCCAACTATGGCTTTAGATATTCAGATAGATTCAGCGAGAGAAAGACAGATAGAATTACTTATGAGGATAGTCGTGCTGCAGAACTTATCCAAGAGGGAAAAGGAAGCAGGGTAAATTTTAGCCATAATATGGGCTTGGGAACGGAACTTTATCTCTCCTCAAAATCCACTGTATATGTGAATGGGAGTTTTCAGATTAAAGAAAGTAATGATGAAGATCGAAATGAGTTTGTAATCACCACCGATATGAATGAGCTGAGTTCAAAAGAGGAGTATTTCAGGGAAAATACAGAGAAAGATTCAGGAAACAACATAGATTTAAATGTAGGTTATGAGCTAAGCTTTATCCCTCGACAAAAAGTGCTTTCTGTAGATTTTTCATATTCAAATAATAGCTCAGATGAATTAGGAATATTCAATGAATTTGAAAACACGGAAAGAACATTTGATTATAGAGAAAGAAATGATATCGGAGACAACTTTCAGTTTTACTCTGGACAATTGGACTATATTGATAGGATAGGAGAAAAATGGAAATTAGAAACAGGAGTTAAAAGCACTCGGAGAAATGTAGGGAGTGACTTTAGAGCTTTAACCAATTCTAGCATTTCTGATATCCTTTTGATAGACGCCAGCAGGTCTAATAATTTCAAATATGAAGAAACTATAATGGCTGGTTATGCGATATTGGGAAAAAGCATAGGAAAATTAGGCGTTCAGGCAGGGCTAAGAGCAGAGCAGGC
This sequence comes from Flavobacteriales bacterium UBA1958, assembly GCA_002336675.1. Lineage (GTDB taxonomy): Bacteria > Bacteroidota > Bacteroidia > Flavobacteriales_D > Sanyastnellaceae > ASP10-05a. Next base: position 12,120 of record DDEI01000057.1, read on the forward strand.
ACTTACGGATTCATACTTGGTAACTAGTGATTCACTTTTTGAAAACGATTACTTCTCCTTGTTTCCGAGTGGACATTTAAAGTATCAGCTTAGCCAAGAAAAAGAATTTATGTTAAGTTATAGCAGAAGAATAAATAGACCTAGAACGAGACAGTTAAACCCATTCACAGATTTCTCTAATCCGTTGCTTATAAGAGTAGGAAATCCTTTTTTGCTGCCTGAGTATGTCGATGCTATTGAGGCTTCGTATAGTTATAGAACTGAGGTTTTTCAGTTAATGACGTCCGTTTATTATAAGCAGGTAAATGGTGTGATGAGTAGATTGGTTAGTGTGGAAGATGAGGTTTCTACTGTGAGCTACCAGAACTTGAACAATTCTTTAAATCAGGGCGTAGAGGTTATTTTTACTTGGAATAAATGGGATAAGTGGGATATGATGCTTAGCGGGAATGCTTATAAAACAGCAAGTGATGGCTCTAATTTAGATAGTGATTTGTCGAACGAAGGCTATGCCGGAAACGCAAATGCTAATATTACCTATAAAAACAAAGGTTGGCAAGCTCAAACATCTTTGAGGTACAGGTCTCCTTTTGTTATACTTCAGGGAAAAATTCAGAGTATCTTCTTCTCTGACTTAGCGTTGAAAAAAAGCATAATGAAAGAGAAAGGAACCTTAGGTTTAAGGGTAAGTGATATGTTAGATTCTAGGGAATTTAATTTCGAAACTTCGGGAGGTAACTTCGAGCAGAAGGGCAGAAGAAAGAGAGAAAGCAGAAATATTTATCTTAGTTTTTCTTATAATTTCGGAAAATTAGAGAATAAAAACAAAAGGAATAAGTCTGGCTCTAGCAGAGAGGGAATGGATGGGATAGATTTATAGTTTACTCTTCAAATGGATTTCTGAGTTCCGCAGGTTCAAAGTCAGTTCTACCGAACAACCAATTTAGAAAATCTCTTTTCCATGATTTTTTAGAATGAAGGAAGATTGAGGTTTCTATAGGTATGGCACCTAAGCTCGATTTGGCTATTGGTGCAGTCCTTCCGAATTTCACGTTCTTCATTTTATGCTCTATTCCTATTTTCACCATATCTACGAGCATTCGGTGATATACGCTAAAGGTTGAGTTCTCCCTATATTCCTGTATAGCTAAATGGATATAATAAGAATCCTCTTTTCTAGCCGCTATAAAGTACCCCGCTATTTCATTCCCATCCATATAAACGTATGTTCTCCAGCACGGGTTTTCTCGCTCTAAATGATTGGTTACGATGT
>DDEI01000019.1 GCA_002336675.1 Flavobacteriales bacterium UBA1958
TATTATAGAGAATAAGTTCACAAATTTTGGTACGGACAGCCGCTTTAGACGCCACCTCTATTTGATTCTTGGTAAATCCATCCCAGTAAATGACAACCTTTTTTTCAAACCCTCCGTAAATATTAGACATATAAGGAACTCCCCTTTAGCGGCAGATGTAAACCTCTTGTTTGATTTGAATGATTTGTTTGAGTTTGGGATGTCTTTCAGAGGAGGGCATGGAGTCTCTGGGCTGGTTAAGATCGCTATTTTGAAATATTTAACTGTAGGCTATTCCTATGATAGAACAATAAACAAACTTAGAGTGGGAGGGGCTAACTCTCATGAGATTATGCTAGGAATTCAAGCCTGCCCAAGGGGAGAGAAAAAAGGGATTAAATGTAGCGCATACGAGTAGAAAACAATTTTTATTATTTATAAACTAACTGAATTAAAGTGACTAATTATACCACCCCATCTTTAACGGCTTCAGTAAAGTCCCTGGTTTTCATTCTGAGTATACTCGGAACGAGCACTTTCGCTTATAATCAGCAGATTCAATTGAATCTTTCTTCAGGAGAGACTCAAACGCTAGAGCTGAGTCAGGTTAATGGAATGAAGATTACTGGTGACGGCACCCTTCAATTGGTCTGTGGCTCTCAAGGAATTCAAATAACAGAATCCTTAGTTTTAGGAAGCCAAGTAAAATTAGTTTGCGATGAAACAATCCATTTAGTTGGGTCAGGAATTCTTCAAGCTTCTCGTCTTCATTCTAATATCTCCATTCAAGGAGATTGGGAACTAATCTCTGACTTAACCTTGAAACCAGAGAAAGAAGCACATTTCCACAATACTGAGATCAATTTAGGCAGCTCCAGTGTAATATCAGATCACTTAATCTTTTCTGGAGTGAATTTGATACACGCTAATGGAGGGGTTATAGTGGCGAATAAGTCTTTTTTATCGAATGAACAACTAGAGGTTGAGTCAGCTCAAGCGGAGGTGATATTTATTCCTGAATTAGCTGAATTTAATGGGGCCACAAACCTTCCTGTGCATTTTTTTTCGACAGCAGTGAACACTTGTGGTGATCCTGAATTTGAGATTACTGTAGAGGTTACTTCCGATTATAATGGCGAAGATATAAGCTGTAATGGCGCTGACGATGCAGAAGTTCAGTGTGTTGTAACTGGAGGTGTTGGGCCATTTGTCTATGAGTGGTTTGGAGTTCCTGGCGGAAATACTGCAGGGGAGACATACTCTGGACTGGGAGCTGGAACCTATACCGTATTGGTTACCGATCAAGGACAAGATGTCTTTTGTGTAGAAAATGTTGAAATAGCAGAACCACCAGCCTTGGCTATTTTCACATTAAATTTAACGATGCCTTCGTGTGTTGCTCTTTGCAACGGGAGTACAAATCCTATTATGCTTGGAGGAACAGGACTATATTCGTTTGAATATTCTAACGGCGGAACTGATCAGGAAAATATTAACCTTTGTGCTGGGGTGAATACCCTTCTGATTTCTGACGTAAATAACTGTCAATTAGACACGACTTTTATAATAGAAGAGGACTTCATAGACATAAACTTAATATATCCAGATTCATTATGTTTTGGTGATAATTCTGGAATCGCCTCTGTGTCGCCTACCGGCGGCGGCGGCGGTCCTTATGATATATTGTGGTCGAACAGCGAGGTAACGAATTCGATTTCTAATTTGTCTGAAGGAATTTATTCAGTGGAAATTCTTTATGCAGACGACTGTTCGATAGATAGTATGTTTACTGTGTTTGGGCTAGAGGAGTTAATAGTAACTATCGATGAGCTTGAAAACCCGGTATGTGTTGATGACACCAATGGAATTATCAGCGTTTCTATTTCTGGAGGTGCGCCCGAGTATACTTTAAGTTGGGTTAAAGATGGATTACCATTTTCTATAGAAGAAGATTTGAGTGATCTAGGTGTAGGGTTTTACGAGCTTTCAGTTACAGATGATTTCGGCTGCACAGGATCACTTTCATTGAATTTAGAGCTTCAAGGAGAAATTATAGTAGAGTCCACTCTAGTAGAAATAGATTGTTTTGAAAATTGTAATGCTAGTATAATTGCAACTATTATTGAACCTCAGGAGCCAATTACATTCACTTGGAGTGATGAAAATGGCATTATTTCGAATGCTAATTTTATTGAAAATATTTGCTCGGGGACTTATGATTTACTAACTACGAACGGCCCCGGGTGTGAGTACAGCGAGACATTTATTATAGACGAGCCAGAAGAAATTGAGATTATAGAAGACATTACCGATGTTTCTTGTAACGGGCTATCAGAAGGATCTATTCTTCTCATGGTGAGTGGGGGGAGCGCGCCTTATTCCACGAGCCCACCAAGCACAGAGGTAAGCCCTGGCGAGTTTCTTTTAGACAACCTTATCGCGGGAAGTTATTCGGTAGACGTAATAGATGATGCAGGGTGTGTGATTTCTGTGCCTTTTGATGTGACGGAGCCTGAGCCTTTAGAAGTAGCCTTTAGTTTTGAGGACCCTATTTGTTTTGGGCTACCATCAGGAAGCATAACCCTTGTTGTTTCTGGCGGGTCTACACCTTACTCTATCGAATGGATGGAGCTGGGAGTATTTGACGAGCTAAGCCAATCAGATTTACCTCCTGGAGATTACAACATTCTAATTACAGACACCAACGGTTGTACAGAGTCGTTAACGGTGACTTTAGAGGGCCCTTTAGAAATAACTGTGGAAGAAACAATCAACCCTATTCTTTGTAATGGCGATAGCACGGGGTCTATAGAGTTAGAGGTTTCTAATCCAATAGGGGACTTAAATGTTTTATGGATTGGTGATGTGACAAATCCTACTGATTTAAATCAATTTGATTTACAGGCAGGGGAGTATGAAGTGTCTGTGATCGACGAGAATGGGTGTGAGTATAATGGTGCTTATGAGATTCTGGAGTCTCTAGAACTGGAAGTTACTGAAAATATAATCAACCCGTTATGTTTTGGTGAGCAGGGAGAGATTTCGATAGAAATTACCGGAGGGCAAGAGCCTTATGATGTTTCATGGGCTGAAATAGAAGCGCCTAATCAGCAAACTATTATGGACTTAACTACAGGAATATATACGGTAACAGTTTTAGATCAAAACCTTTGTGAGGTCACGGCGTCTTATGAAATCATTCCTTTAGATGAAATCGTGTTTACGGTAGAAGTTACTCAGCCGGATTGTATATTACCATCTGGGACTTTGGAAATAGTTAACATTACAGGAGGGAACACGCCTTCCGGGGGGTTAAATGAGTATACTATAGATTGGACAGGGATAAGCGCTCAAGGGCAGACTTTGGCTTCCAATTTGAATCCAGGAGAATATGCGATTATTATTTCTGATGATAATGATTGTGAAGTAACAGAGTTTTTCATAATCGACGAACCGGACCTAATAGGGGTAACAGAAACTGTTCTACCTATTTTTTGTTTTGGAGGAAATGAAGGCTCTATTGAACTGGAAGTCTTTGGAGCAACAGAGCCTCTAGATGTAGTTTGGACAGGAGACGTGGGCAATAACTCTGACTTAAATCAATTCAATTTGAGCGCCGGGAGTTACTCGCTGGACATTGTAGACGGAGCAGGATGTAATTTTAGCGCTATTTACGAAGTAACAGAAGCAGAAGAAATAGAAATCACAGAATTAATCATCCAACCAGGATGTGAAGGAACACTTGGAAGTATAGAAATAACAGGGCTTACAGGGGGAACGAGCCTATATAGCTTTATATGGTTAGAAGTAGAAGCTCCGGATCAAAATCTAATTGAGAACTTAGAATCAGGAGACTATACAATTCAAGTAACAGATACCGCTAACTGCACCATAGAAGAAATTTATACGATAACAGAACCATCGGTTTTAGAGGTTTCTATTGAGGTAACAGCTGTTCTTTGTAATGAAGCAAACACAGGAAGCCTGTCTGTCAATATAGATTCTGATAATCCGATCGAAGACATTTCGTGGTTTGATGATGGAGTTCTTCTAACAGACGGTTTAATTACTACTATAGAAAATCTTTCTTCAGGAACTTACTCAGTAGAAATAACCGATGACCAAGAGTGCAGTGTTTCTCAAACTATTCTTATCTCAGAACCACAAACCCCTTTAATAAATGCGGACGTAAGCGGAGTAAATTGCTTAGGTGACTCTAACGGCTCTATATTAGTTACTGTAACCAGTGGGGCAGAGCCATACACTTTAACTTGGTCTGGTCCATTAGAGATAGCGAATAACCAATATAACCCCACGACTCTCATAGCGGGAGACTATGTAGCCTCTGTTACTGATTCTGAAGGATGTATTGTATTTCAAGAATTTTCAGTTCTTTCTCCAGATTCACTTAGCATAAATGAAACGATTACCAATGTGAGCTGTTTCGGAAATGGAGATGGAGTAATAGTGTTAGAGCTAATAGGGGGAACAGAGCCTTTCACGATAGACTGGATAGATTCTGATGACGATTTAGACACCCTTACAGACCTTTTCCCTGGTGAATATAGCGTAATGATTACAGACGATAATGGCTGTCAACTAATAGAGACTTATGAAGTGGAGTCTGCAAACCAATTAGTTGAAGGAATAGAAATCACTAATATTTGTTTTGGGGAACCAGGCACAGGTGCGATAGAAATTATGGTTGCAGGAGAAGCGTCGTCTTATAGCATCAGCTGGACAGGAAACGGACTGGTCTCTGATGAACCGTCATTAACTGATTTAAATGAGGGCTGCTATGTTTTAGAAGTACTAGATAATAATAATTGTTTATATACAGAGGAGGTTTGCATTGCTTCTTTGGATGAAATTATTTTAAATACTTCGGCTACAGGCAATGTATGTTTTACTGATGAGCAAGGTCAAATAGAACTTGAAGTCTCAGGAGGAGCCCCAGGATATAGTATAGAATGGCTGAATAGTGACGCTGAATTTGTTTCAGATCAAGTTATGGTTACAGAATTAGCTGCTGGAGTTTATACCGTAAATATCAATGACAATAATGGCTGCACAGCTTCCGCTAACGCTTCTATCACGTCCAATCCTGAATTATTCGCAGAGATTTCTGAAACACCTATAGTTTGTTTTGGGGACGAAAACGGAGCCTTAGATGTAACATACTCTGGTGGAGTGGGTGCGCTAACCCTAACCTGGACAGGACCAAATGGATTTGTTTCAGAAGAAGATCAAAATTCAAATTTAGATAACGGTGATTACTGTTATGAGGTTGTGGATTTCGTTGGTTGTGTTATATCAGATTGCTATGCGTTAAATGATCCAGATCCATTAAATCTTGGGCAAACAGTCAATAATATTAACTGTTTCGGTGCCAACGAAGGAGAAGTGCTATTAGAGGTTTCAGGCGGATATGCACCCTACACAACTTTCTGGACATTAAACGGGGATCCATTTAGCACAGACGAAGATATTTCAGACTTAGCTGTAGGGGAGTATACCCTTGCTCTTTCAGACATGATGGGATGTTTAATAACCGATACTTTGACTGTTACAGAGCTTACGCAGTTGACGGTTAATTTTGATAATATAGTTGGGGCATCCTGTGCTTCTAGTTTAGATGGCGCATTTGAGATAACTGTTTCAGGTGGAATGTTAGACTATAGTTATTCATGGGTTTTAAACGGCACAGAAGAGTCAACAGAAGAAGATCCTTCAGAATTAAATGAGGGGGATTATCAGCTTACAGTAACAGACGGAAACGATTGTTCAACAGAAATAGCTTCTGTTATAATACCTGTAATAGGAACTGTAGAAATAATAGTTCCAGATAACATCTCATGGTGCTTTACAGAGGATTTACAGCTAATAGAGGCGATATCTTCAGAAGCGCAAAGCATTGAATGGACATCTCCTCCTAGCCTAGATATTTTATCTACTACTAGCTCTGTTTTTTTCCAAGAAGAGCCCGGTGTTTATGAGCTAGTTATCACAGGAACAGATGGGCCATGTGCAGTATCTAGCACTATTGAGATTACTATTTATGAGGCTCCTGCTGCAGACGCTGGCGAAGACCAAGAGGCTGAATTATTAGATGAGGTTATACTAGGAGGAAACCCTACCACAGAAGACTTTAATACAGTGGTTTGGACCCCTTCTGAATTATTAAATGAAAGTAGTTTGTTTAACCCGTCGTACTTATTAGTAAATAGTATTCAAACTTTCGTGTTAACCGTTACTAGCCCAGAGGGTTGTGTGAGTGAAGATTCTACTCAAGTGATTCTAAACCCAGAGATCGATATCCACTCAGGATTTACTCCTAATTCAGATAATATTAATGACGTTTGGGTAATAGGAAATCTCCAAAACTATCCTTCTATTGAAGTTTGGGTTTATAATAGATGGGGAGAAGAGTTGTTTTATTCACAAGGATACAACCAACCGTGGGACGGAACGTATAATGGTAACAGCCTCCCTATAGGAACATACTATTATGTAATTGACTTTAATAAACCAGGCTTTCAATTAAGTGCTGACGGACCTGTAACAATACTTAGATAATGAAGAAATTAACCTTTATAATCAGCTTTGTAGCTGTTTTTGTTTTTGAGTCGTTGGCCCAGCAATTACCTCAAATTACTCAGTTTATGCTTAATAATTATGCGATTAATACGGCCTTTGCAGGAAAAGAATCTGCTATAGAAGCTAGGATATTAAACCGCGATCAGTGGACAGGAATTACAGATGCGCCTAGAACATTTAATCTTTCTGTGCAGGGAATGACTAAGAACCCGAAAATAGGGATAGGGGGCATTATTTTTTCTGATAACGCAGGGCCTACAAGAAGAATGGGATTAAACCTGAGTTATGCCTACCATTTAAATCTAACCGATAAATGGAAGCTAGGACTTTCTGTAGCAGGAGGAGCGTTGCAATTTTCCATAGACGGCACCCGAATCGACTTAGATCAAGCAGATGACCCAGCGTTGTTTTCGGAAAAAAGAACACAACTCGTTTTTGACGCAAGTTTTTCAGCGCTTGTATATAGAGAAAACTTTTATTTAGGTGTTACTCTGCCACAATTATTGCAGAACAATCTAGATCTTTATGATGGCATAGCCGAGGTAGGCAATAAGTTAGAGGACCACTATTATATTATCACAGGATATAAGCATGAGTTTTCAGATAAATGGGCTGTAGAACCCGCTATTTTAACTAAGTATGTCAGCCCATCACCTTTAAAAACAGACCTCAGTCTTAGAGTAATTTATGAGTCTAAAATATGGATAGGAGGTATGTATAGAACGAATGATGCGATAGCGATGTTCGCGGGGTATAATTACAACGACCAAATATCTATAGGTTATGCCTACGACATTACCACTTCTAGCATAAAATCTTTCAGTGACAGTACTCACGAGTTAACATTAGCGTTTAAGGTATTTAATTAAACTTTTTTTGATATTGAAGCTTACAGAGACTTTTACCTGTCATTAAAAAGACCCACAAAAGAATTTACTTTTAACAATAGAACCTTAGCGCCTAAGGGTCAGAATAAAATTTTCGGTTTATTAGATATAGAATCCTTCAAACATACAGGTTTAAAAGTGTGACCCAGAAAAATACATTGAATTAAGAGAATAGTTTGAAGGAATTATTCAAGGATACCACATGAATAAATAGCATTGGAGCTCGGTGAAAGTAGCCCCAGAAGTGAGTGAAAGTATAATTAAAGAACTCAATCTCCACTCCTGTAAGCTAGTCGTTTCAAGATGACCTAAAAAATTAAGAGAAGAACTGAATAGTTTATAGTCGGTATAACCCTAGCTAATCTAGTAAGGTGTTATCTTTGTACTTTTTGGAACAAATGGACTATTTACCCTTAGAAAAGGTAGCAGCGGAACTGCTAAAAAAGATTCAAACCCTTAAATCGGGAGAGATGGCCTCTACAGAGCTATCTAGTTTAATAGACTCTTCTAGAGATGTCTACGAGCGATTGGTTGTTCTGGAATTCCAGTATTTAGAGAAGAAAACCGCACCAGTTCAAGAACTAAAACCATTTAAAATAGAGACCGAAGCCAGAGAAAGACCTGTAGCAGAGACAGGGATTAATATTCAGGAAGAGTTAGAAGAAAGAGAAGAACTCGAGAAAAAAAAGCCAATTAAAATAACAATAGAAGGGTCAGAGGCATCTGTGGAAAAAGGTGTTCCGGCAAAAGAAAAGAAAGCGTCAAAAGCAAAGCCTGTTGAGAGCGCAGAAGAGAAGCCTGAATTAGAATCTAAGGAAACTATAGCAGAGAAATTTGAGAATGCTCCTATTAAGAGTATAGCTCAGTCTATAACCTTAAATGAAAAGTTTCAGTTCATAAGAGTACTCTGCGGAAACAACGCTCAAAATTTCCAGATTCTTTTGGATAAAATAAGAGAGTCTAAAGATGAGAAAAGTGCTTTAAACATATTCAGTACTCTTATTACTAAGCCTTCCGTAGAGGAAGAAATAGAAGTGTATGAGAAATTCGAAGAACTCATAAAAAGAAGACTTTAACATGGCTAAACTTACTGTCGTCCCGACTCCGATAGGAAACTTAAGAGACATGACCTATAGAGCCGTAGAGGTTCTTTCTTCAGTTGATTTGGTTTTGGCTGAAGACACTCGAACTACTTTTAAGTTATTATCTCATTATCAGATAGAGGCTAAGATGCAGAGTTTTCACATGAATAATGAGCATAAAGTAGTAGATAAATATATAAAAGCTCTTTTAGCCGGAACAGAAATAGCCTTAGTAAGTGATGCGGGAACACCCGGGATATCAGATCCCGGTTATATGCTAATTAGAGCCGCGGTTCAAAACAACATCACTGTAGAATGTTTGCCGGGAGCTACTGCTATGGTTCCTGCCATAGTGGCCTCAGGGTTTCCGTGTGATAGATTTTATTTCGAGGGTTTTTTACCGCATAAAAAAGGGAGGGTAAAAAAAATAGAGAGCTTTAAATTATTGGATCAAACGGTAATTCTTTATGAGTCACCGCATAGGATTGTGAAATTACTGGCGCAATTAATAGAAGGAGGTTTTGCAAAGCATAACGTGGTAGTCTGCAGAGAACTCTCAAAAATCCACGAAGAATTCATAAGAGGGGCGGTAGCGGAGGTTCATGAAGAACTAACCTCTCGAGCGAAGATAAAGGGAGAGATAGTAGTCATACTTGATCCTATCCAAAGAGATGCTTAAACACCTCTTCTACGCGCTTAAACGCGCTTACTTTAATATCTACTGACGGTAGCTTAACCTCTTTCTTTCCTTGGTAAGCCAGGATAATTTCCTCAAACCCTAATTTTTCAGCTTCTTGAATTCTTTGTTCTGTCCTACTAACAGCTCGAAGTTCACCTGATAGACCAATTTCCGCACAGAACGCTACTTTACCTGGGACTGCGACATCAAGATTACTTGACAAAATAGCCGCTATAACTGCCAGATCTATTCCTATATCATCTACTCGAACTCCGCCAGCTATATTTAAGAAAACATCTTTTTGGCCTAATCTAAATCCACACCTTTTTTCTAAGACCGCCAGCAGCATGTTTAATCTTCTAGAATCTAATCCAGTAGTAACTCGCTGAGGTGTTCCGTAAACTGCGGTACTCACGAGGGCTTGTATCTCTATAAGTATAGGTCGCATACCCTCTACCGTGCAGGCTACAGCCGAACCACTTAAGCCTGAGTCTGTTTCGTTAATAAGAAGTTCTGAGGGGTTTTCTACTTCTCTTAAACCAGCCCCAGTCATTTCATAAATACCTAACTCGTTGGTACTACCGAATCTGTTTTTTTGAGACCTCAACAGGCGGAACATGTAATTTCTATCACCTTCAAATTGCAGCACAGTATCTACCATATGCTCGAGTAGTTTAGGCCCAGCTATAGCACCGTCTTTAGTGATATGTCCGATAAGGAAAATAGCAGTACTGGTTTGTTTGGCGTATTGCATTAATTCAGAAGTAGTTTCTCTAATTTGCGAAAGACTTCCAGGAGATCCTTCTATAACAGGAGAGTATAAAGTTTGCACTGAATCTATAATGATTAAATCAGGTTCTATTTCTCTAGAAATTGACCTTATAGTATTTGTATTGGTCCCGGTAAAGATGTAGAAATCTGAGGTGTTGAAATCGAGTCTTTCAGCCCTCATTTTGAGCTGTTTTTCACTCTCTTCACCAGAGACGTAAATAATTTTTAATCCCGGGTTATTCAAGGCTAATTGAAGCATTAGCGTAGACTTCCCTATCCCGGGATCGCCACCTACTAAAACCAAACTTCCGGGAACTAGTCCTCCACCTAAAACACGATTTAGCTCTTTGTCGTTTAGAATTATTCTGCTATCGTTTGTAGGGTCTATAGAGGAGAATTTTACGGGTGTTTTTTCGGTATTACTAACTTCTCTTCTATCGTGCGCGGCAATGCTCTTTTCTAGTACTCTTTCTTTAAGCGTGTTCCATTCATTACATGAAGAACATTTCCCGGCCCATTGAGAGGATTCGTTTCCGCAACTTGTGCAGTAAAATATTGTTCTTGCCTTTGCCATGTGTTTTATACTTAAAGAGCCAATTTAGGATTTTGCGGGGAATATGTAAAAAAAAAGCAACTCTAAAAGAGCCGCTTTTATAATGGGTTATAATCTTAG
>DDEI01000058.1:0-33099 GCA_002336675.1 Flavobacteriales bacterium UBA1958
ATGTTAAGGCCAACATGGCATCTATTATAGGCACAGCTCTCGGTAAAACACAAGGGTCATGCCTCCCTTTTCCTTCTAGAACTAATTGGTTACCTTCTTTATCTACTGAGTTTTGCGGCCTTATAATGGTAGCTGTAGGCTTAAACGCCACATTGAAATAGATTAATTCTCCATTGGAAATACCTCCTTGGATACCTCCAGAGTTATTGCTGCGCGTCTCTATTCCATTCTCTCCAGAAATAAACTCATCATTGTGCTCTGAGCCAAGTAGAAAAGTTCCTCCGAACCCACTTCCAATCTCAAAACCCTTAACTGCATTAATGCTTAACATCGACTTACCAATATCTGCATGGAGCTTATCAAACACCGGTTCTCCCAAGCCTGCAGGGACATTCTTAGCCACTCCTGTAATAACCCCGCCTAATGAATCTCCAGCTTTTTTTACTTCCTTGATATACTCCTCCATCTGCAGAGCCATTTCCTTATCAGGGCACCTCACTATATTGGCATCTATATCAGCTATTTTAACCTGCTCAGGGTTTAGATGAGTGACCAGATTATGGATTTGAGAAACGTAAGAGAATACATCTACTCCATAAGAATGAAGGATTTGCTTTGCAATAGCCCCTGCTACTACTCTACAAGCAGTTTCTCGAGCTGAGCTTCTACCTCCTCCATGATAATCTCTAATTCCGTATTTTTCTTGATAGGTGTAATCCGCATGAGAGGGACGATAAGAATCTTTTATATGACTGTAATCATTAGACTTTTGGTCTTTGTTTTTAATGACAAATCCTATGGGAGTTCCTGTCGTTTTACCTTCAAATATTCCACTCAGAAATTCTACCCCATCATCCTCTTTTCTTTGAGTAGTAATCACAGACTGACCCGGCTTTCTGCGTTGCAATTCTTGACGAATCTGCTCAAAATCTAAAGACAATCCCGAAGGACAGCCGTCTATAACGCCTCCAATAGCTATTCCATGTGATTCTCCGAATGTAGTAAGTCTAAAAATTTGACCGATAGAGTTCCCTGCCATGCGGTCAAAGATAGATACATATTCATAATATGAAGCTGAGTAGAATAAAAAGAATTCACAGCTTATTAGTAGAATACTTGCTAGTAAAAAACCACAAGGCAAATAACATTTTTCATACCAGTATATTTAAAAGAATAAGCTCTAGAAGAATTACTTTAGCCTTATCGAAATCATGCTATGAAGATACTAATAAAAAACATAGGTCAACTTATAAATTGTTCGGAGACATCCCTTGTCTATAGAAGAGGTGGAGAAATGAAAACTCTTCCCTTGATAGAAAACGCCTGGCTCGCCATAGAAAATGGGTTGATTGCCGACTTTGGCGAAATGAAAGATTGGCCTGGCATTTCCGACTGGAGCGAGTTGGAAATAATAGATGCAGAAGGAGGTTTTGTTCTACCTGCTTGGTGCGATTCTCACACCCATGTAGTCTTCGCTGCTTCGCGTGAAGGTGAATTCCTAGACAGATTAAAAGGACTCACCTACCAAGAAATAGCAGAGAAAGGAGGAGGCATTTTAAATTCCGCTAATAAGCTATCTCTTATGTCAGAAGATGAACTGTATAAGCAAGCGTTCGCTAGATTAGACAAATTGAAAGAACTGGGGACAGGTGCTATAGAAATTAAAAGTGGGTATGGGTTAACCTTAGATGCTGAACTAAAAATGCTCAGAGTAATCAAAAGGCTAAAAGAAAATCATCCTATAACTATAAAGACAACATTTTTAGGTGCGCATGCCTTTCCTTTAGAATACAAAAACAACCACCGAGGATACATAGACAGCATCATAAACGAAATGATTCCTGTGATTCAAGAGGAAGGCTTAGCCGACTTTATAGATTGTTTTTGTGAAACAGGATATTTCTCTCCTGACGAAATGACTGAAATTCTTCAAGCAGGAATAGAAGTTGGACTCACGCCCAAAGTACATGTAAACCAGTTTACCAGTATAGGCGGAATCCAAGCAGCTCTAAATTCGCAAGCTCTATCTGCAGACCACCTTGAGGCTATGACAGATGAGGACATTTCATTACTAGCTAAATCAGAATGCGCTGCAGTAGGCCTTCCCTCATGTTCTTTCTTTTTAGGAATTCCTTACGCTCCTATGAGAGCGCTCATAGACAAGGGGGCTATCGGAGTGTTGGCCTCAGACTTCAATCCTGGGAGCACACCTAACGGAAACATGAACTTAGTACTGGCCATGGGATGCATAAAACAAAAATTGCTTCCAGAAGAAAGCATTAATGCTATTACTACGAATGGAGCATATGCCATGGGTCTCTCCAAGGAGTTAGGGTCCATTACTCCTGAGAAAATAGCTAATATCATTATCACTAAACCCATGGAAAGCTTGGCCTATTTGCCCTATAGTTTTGGTGAAAACATGATTTCTAAAGTGATTCTCAACGGGAAGATCAGTGAAGAAATTTCCTAGAAATATAGACCGCATTGTTCCCACTCGTTTTGTAGATTTATTAGAGCATCGATGGACTTAAATCCTTTGAGATTTTTTCCTAGAAGTCTTTTGCTTAGATTTCTTTGTCACTTTATACGCTAATGCGCCTTTTTCTTGTCATCAAATAGATTTTAGGAGATCTTTATATCTATTCATAAAGTGGATGTTAATTTCTTCAACCGCTAATCCTCTAAATTCATTGTTCATTATAACAGAAGAAGAAATCATCTCTGAAACTTTCTTTATTATTAAATAGATGCTTTATCTTTTCTGTTCTATTAAATTTGCATCTCGTGAAACTTCATAGACAAATACTAACACTTATAAAAAAAGACATCTCTCTAGAATATAAAAGTTTAGAGTCACTGGCTGGAATTGTCCTTTTTCTGTTAGCCACTGTGTACACTTGTTTTCTCACATTTAAAAAAATGCCCACTGCAGAAATATGGAATGCGCTATTCTGGATTATTATCATATTCTCCGGATTCAATGCAATTTCAGGTAGTTTTAAAAATGAAATTGGAGGAAAGCATTTCTATCTCTATTTCTTGGTAAACCCAAAGGCTCTTATATTCGCTAAGATTATATATAACAGCACCTTAATGTTGACTCTATCTATTATAGGCCTAGCCATATTTGCTCTATTTCTAGGCACAAATGTCTTAGAGGATATAAATTTCTTAAGTTTTTTCATAGGCTTACTCCTAACTTCTTTGGGTTTAAGCGGAATACTAACCATCATTTCAGCCATAGCTTCTCAACTAGATTTTAAAGGGGGCATCATTACCGTTCTGGGGTTACCTCTATTATTCCCTTTGATTCTGATCAGTCAGAAATATTCAGCACAAGCTTTAGCCGGCGTCAGCGCATCTGGAAACATGAATTTGCTATTAGGCCTTTTAACGCTTAATATAGCCGTTATCACATTAAGTTATGTTTTGTTTCCTTATCTTTGGCGGCAGTAAAACAAGCGCTTCAGACCTAAAACCTTTAGAGCGTTAGATTAAAATATCAGACGCTTCAATATCATGGATTTAACCCTATTTTAGAGAAGCTCTTTTTTTAAGATGTGATTTAACCCTGTACGATTAAATGGTAAAAAATTGGTGGAAAATAGTAGGAGCTGTATTAGTGATATATGCTACCGCTTTTAGTTTCTTAAGACCATTGGAACCTGGAATCATTCAAACAGATAAAACTGAACTAATTTTAGGTCAAAACACATTTTCTGTTACTGGATACAACTCACATTTCGTTGACTGCTCATCCTCACTTAAAGGTTTTTTAAGAGTAGATTCTGTAAGAGCTATCCCCATTACTGTCTTGTACATAAAAGATAATGTACATGCTGAATTCAGCGTGAATATTCCTGCTAATTTAGACAGAACAGTATTGGATCTATTTCTTTCGAATGACAGAACAGGAAGTATATTCTTACCCGCCGCTTTTCGTGTAGACCAATCTAAAGGGAATCCTGCCGCTTTAGCAGAATATACCAATGTAGCCTTTTCTTCTGGAGAGGACATTTCATTCGAATTTCCGTTTCAGCTTAGAATCTTTGACACCATTCGAAACTTAAACTTTCATGTGCCAATGTGGTTTACCATGTTCGTGCTCCTAGGGTTATCTTTGTGGTACTCTATCCGTTATTTAAACTCTGATAAAATAGAATACGACTTAAAAGCAGCTTCTTCAGCTAAAGTAGCGCTGATATTCTGCACTTTGGGACTTATCACCGGAAGTATCTGGGCTAGATTCGCTTGGGGAGATTGGTGGACTACCGATGCCAAACTAAATGGTGCCGCAGTTTCATTTTTACTTTTAGCAGCCTATTTCATCCTTAGAAAATCTGCTGAAGACAAACCGAATAAGGCCAAGATAGCAGCCGTGTATAACATTCTGTCTTTCTTTATGACTATGGCTCTTATAATGGTTCTGCCAAGACTAACTGGTGCCGCATCTCTTCACCCAGGAGAAGATGGGAACCCCGCTTTTAGCTCTTATGATTTAGACAGTAATCTTCGAATGGTTTTTTATCCTGCATGTGCGGGATGGATAATCACTGGAATATGGATTTACAACCTGCATTATAGAATTTCTAATCTGAAAAACACACAGTCATGAATAGAATAGTGATACTGATATTATTTCTAATTTTTACTTTGCGGTGCCAAGCTCAAGACGGGGCGTTAGAAGAGTATTTCTTCGAATCAGGGAAAATAAAAGTCGTTATAGCTGTTGCGGTGAGTATAGCTACAGGCCTGTTTGCTTACCTGTTTAGATTAGATAAAAAAATCAAAGACTTAGAGAAGAATAAGAAATGAAAAAGTCAGAAATAGCCCTAATCATACTAGCTGGAGTAGCTATAGCAGCCATGGTAGCAGCACTTGGAGGAAGTGGGAAAGCCGAAACATTCGCCACTGCTTTTTCTAATCCTGGAGTAGATTATAAAATAAATGGGAAACTCATCAGAGAAGAACCTATAATTTATAATCCTGAAGAAAATGCGGCCCTTACTGTATTTACCATGGTAGATAGCGAAGGAGGGATTAGTAAGGTCTATCTAAACGAAGCCAAACAACAAGGATTCGAACAGTCTGAATCCATAAATTTATTTGGTTATGTAGAAGACGGAAAGTTTCGTGGGCATGATATGCAAATGAAATGTCCATCGAAATACAATGACCAAAAACACCTGATAGATCTACAAGCATCGGCTAATTAAATGGAGTATATCGGAGAACACCTGCTCCCAGGGCAAATAGGAGAATTCTTTATAGCACTAGCTTTTTCAGCAGCTATATTTTCTATGGTAAGCTATTACTTTTCTGCAAAAGAAGAATCAGCAGACTCATGGAAAAAATTAGGTAGAATAGGTTTTATCATACATGGACTTTCTGTTTTTATGGTGATAGGCACACTGTTTTACTTGTTTATGAATCACCATTACGAGTATAATTATGTGTATAAGTACAGTAGTAAAACCATGCCTATGAAGTATGTTTTTTCTGCATTCTGGAGTGGTCAGGAAGGTAGTTTTCTACTCTGGAGTTTTTGGCATATCGTGCTAGGTGGACTTCTTATTCTAAAAGGAAAAAAATGGGAAAAACACACCATGACTATTCTAGCAATGGTACAAGTGTTTATCTCTTCTATGTTACTAGGCGTATACTTTATGGATTATAAGTTCGGAAGTAACCCGTTTATTCTGAACAGAGAATTACCCGAAACTATACTCATGCCATGGGCCTCCTCAGAGAGTTATTTGAGTTTACTTTTCGCTGATGGTAGAGGACTAAATCCACTGTTACAGAATTACTGGATGACCATACACCCTCCTACTCTGTTTTTAGGGTTTGCTAGCACAGTGGTCCCATTCGCTTTTGCCATCGCTGGATTATGGAAAAGAGATTATTCAGGCTGGATTAAGCCAGCGCTTCCTTGGACATTTTTCTCCGTTATGATTTTAGGTACGGGCATCCTAATGGGAGGAGCTTGGGCATATGAGTCACTTACTTTTGGAGGATTTTGGGCTTGGGATCCTGTAGAAAATGCATCTTTAGTCCCATGGATTATTCTCGTGGCAGGGGCTCACATCATGCTCATAAACAAGCACAAACCTAAGAGTCTATTTTCTGCTTTTCTATTCATTATTCTGAGTTTTATCTTTATCCTTTATTCTACATTTCTTACTCGAAGCGGGATTTTAGGAGAAAGCTCAGTGCACAGTTTCGTAGAGAGCGGTATTCTTCCTCAGTTACTGATTTACTTACTTTTCTTCGTAGGTATGGCAGTGGCTATGTTGCATAAAGATGTACGGGAAAGAAAAATTTACAGTTGGGCTTCATTTCTGATTTTTGTCTTAGGAATAGGCCTTTATTTACTAGATACAGTAGCCGTTCGATTCGAATATGCGCCTGCAGCTTTTGTAGTTTTATTCCTTCTCTTATCGGCAGTCTATACAGTAAAAGCATACATAAAGCATTACCGAACAGATGAAGACGAACCATTAGTTAGTCGGGAGTTCTGGATGTTTATAGGAGGATTAGTACTGTTTATTTCAGCGTTACAAATCACCATCTGGACGAGCATACCAGTATTCAATCATGTAGCTAGTCCATTTCAAAGTATTTATGCGAACATAGCCAACCTTACCGGATGGGAATGGGCAGCTAGCTTGGCAGAAGGAAAACTTTCTATAGGTTCTGATGTAGTGAATATCTATAATAGATGGCAGATTCCATTTACCGTGCTAATTACACTCTTTATAGGAACTACACAGTTTATGAAATATGGCAAGAATGATGCGGGGAAATGGATCAAGGCCGTTAGTCTATCGCTTATTATTTCGGCAGCTATTACCTCGTTCTTACTCTTTGTTTGGGGATTTGAAGACAATACCTACCCCTCTAATTATGTGCTGCTCTTTACATCTATATTCGCTGTAGTAGCCAATGCGGATTACCTTATAAGAGTGCTCAAAGGAAATATCAGAAAAGGCGGAAGTCCTATAGCCCATGTAGGATTTGGTCTATTAATTTTCGGTGCACTGGTAAGTCAAAGTCAACAAGACATTATATCCACCACTAAAACTACAGACATTACAGGCTTAGGCGGAGGAATAAATAGTAAAGAAGACCAACTTATGTATAAGGGTGACACCCTTACCATGGGCAATTACATGACTACCTATACCGGTTATGATTCTGATGGCAGAAATGCCTATTACCACATTGACTATTATTCGCAAGTGGCCAATTCATTTCAGAAAGATGACATAGCCTATCGATTAATTCAGAATTTACCTGTTTTCTTCATTGCAAAGCAAGACCATACCGCTGCTCCTACTTTTATAGAAGACATGGAAACGCACTGGTACCCCTTACCCGCACCCACAGAAACACAACTCGATCGCGCTAAAAAATGGAGAGGGTTTAACCCAGGAGAAAAAGAATTTACGCTCTCTCCTAGAATTCAGATCAACGAGACATTCGGGAATGCACCAGAACCAGACACCAAGCATTACGGGAATGAAGATTTGTTTACTTTCTTAAAGTTTGCGCAGATAGAAAAACTAAAAACTGATAGCTTAGGATTTCTTCCTATGAAAGAAACCAAAATGATTCTGGGAGATACATTAAAACTTACAGAAGGCTTGCTCATAGTGGATAGTCTGAGGCCGATGGGAGAAGAAAAGGCTATTTTCGGATTTCTATCCTCAGATATTGTACTCAAAACATACATGCACTTCACCTCTGAAGAAAAGGATACGCTGCTTACCTCTAGATTTCTAGTAAGAGGAAATCAAGCCGTAGGAGAAGAAATTACACTGGAAAAAGAAGGCTTTAAAGCGACTATTAAACTTATTCAGCCTAAGGATAGCTCAGCAGAAATCACCTTAGAACATGCTGAGAAATCTGAGAACTACAGAGACTTTATAGTCATGAGAGCAGTGAAATTTCCACAGATAAACATCTTATGGATAGGATGTTTAATCATGATTTTGGGAACTATTATCGCTATTATAGAACGGATTAGAACCAATAGAATAGGGCGTAAAACCGCCTAACTTATAAAGAGCCGTATATTCACCTTTTCAACACTATGGCTAAAGACAAAGTGAATTCTGAAATTAAGCACATAACATTTATAGGAAGTGGAAACGTAGCTTCTGCTATGGCTGAAGAGTTCTTTAAAAAAGAACTAACCATCACGCAAGTTTTTAGTAGAAATTTAAGTCAAGCCAATCTACTAGCAGAGAAAGTGAACTCCAAAGGAATAAACAACCTTTCCCAACTCAAGGAGACCGACCTTTTTATCGTGGCCGTTTCTGATGATGCTATTTCAACCTTGTTTTCTGAGTTAGAGTCTTCCGCTCCTGTAGTACATACCTCTGGAAACACTGCTTTACAAGTGCGTTCCCAAAACACCGAGAGCGGTGTTTTCTATCCGTTACAGACATTCTCTAAAGGTTCTGAAACCAACTGGTGTGAGGTTCCTATCTGCATAGAAGCGGCTAACGAGGGCCTCTTAAAGAAGCTGCGTACGCTGGGTAAAACTCTGAGCGAAAACGTGAAAACTATCACCTCTGCTGAGCGCGCTATAATTCATGCCGCTGCAGTGCTCGCATGTAATTTTACCAATCATTTGGGAGCACTCACTCAAGAGGTTTTAGAAGACAAAAACCTGAGCTTGGACTTATTAAACCCGCTTATCCAAAAGACATTTAGAAATATTACCTCAGGAAAAGCTAAAGAAAAACAGACCGGACCTGCTGTGAGAGAAGACTATGGAACCATCGATTCTCACTTGAACATACTAGAAGAAAAACCAGAAATCAAAGCGCTATACTTAGCTCTATCTAAACATATAATAGCATACCACCATGGCCAGTAGTTATAAGGAAAAACTAAAAGATATTACCACATTCATATTCGATGTAGACGGAGTTTTCACAGACGGAAGTCTCTATCTGGTTCCCGGTGAAATGGCCCGAGTGATGAATGTAAAAGATGGTTTCGCAGTGCAATTGGCTGTAAAAAAAGGCCTTAGGCTAGCTATTATCACAGGAGGAAATAGTGAACTGGTGAAATCTAGATTAGAAGGACTAGGCATTCCCGAAGTATACCTCAGCTGCCATGATAAAATGGTAGTGTTTCAGGAATACCTAAAAAAGCACAACCTAGATGCTTCAGAAGTCTGCTACATGGGAGATGACATTCCTGATTATAATGTAATGAAAATAGCAGGATTATCTGTAGCTCCTCATGACGCCTGCGCTGAAGTAAAATCTGTCAGTCATTACATATCCGATAAAGATGGTGGAAAAGGATGTGTAAGAGACATTCTAGAACAAGCTATGAAAGTAAAAGGGCTATGGATGAAAGGAACAGAAAGTCACCAATGGTAAATGTCTGTCCTGAATAACATCACTAACTTAAAGTTGAATAAACAGAGTCAATTAAAGAACTTTAAAATAACTGTACTACGTCATGAATACGCTGCTTTTAGACAATCATATGGCTCAGACCACTCCTTTTCCTGTAGGATTAGAAGTGAGCCATGCTGCTGGTTCTTATATCCACACTAAAGATGGAAAGAAATACCTAGATATGATTTCAGGGCTCTGTGTTTCAAACCTCGGACATGGAAACCAAGCCGTGAAAAATGCTGTGTACAGCCAGTTAGAAAAATATGCTCACGTGATGGTTTATGGAGAGTTCGAGCAGGATGCGGTTTCTGAATTGGCAGCTACCTTAACGGGATTACTTCCTAAATCACTGGACACTTGTTACTTCGTAAATTCTGGCACTGAGGCCAATGAGGCAGCTATAAAACTGGCTAGAAGAAGCACTGGACGCTCTGAGCTCATAGCGTTTAAAGGCGCTTACCATGGAGGAAGCACGGGCTCACTGGCTATTTCTTATAACGAGGAAAAGAAATATGCCGTGCGTCCATTAATGCCAGGTGTGACTTTTATAGAACTAAATAAGCTGGCAGACTTAGCGCTCATTACCAAAAAAACTGCTGGCGTATTCCTAGAAACCATCCAAGGAGATGCAGGCATACGAATTCCTGAAGAGGCCTTTATAAAAGCGCTTAGAGAACGGTGTTCTGTAACGGGTACGCTTCTCATCCTAGATGAAATCCAAGCAGGAATGGGCAGAACGGGGAAGTTCAGCGCATTCGAGCATTATGGTATCGTACCCGATATTCTATGTTTAGGAAAAGCATTGGGAGCAGGCTTGCCTATAGGCGCTTTGATTTCTGGCAGGAACCAAATGGAAAAATTTACGCATGACCCGATGCTAGGCCACATTACTACATTTGGAGGTAATCCTGTTATTTGCGCAGCGGCCAATGCGGGATTAAAAGAGCTGCTAAAAGATGGAGTTATAACCTCCGTA
Organism: Flavobacteriales bacterium UBA1958; assembly: GCA_002336675.1. Taxonomy (GTDB): domain Bacteria; phylum Bacteroidota; class Bacteroidia; order Flavobacteriales_D; family Sanyastnellaceae; genus ASP10-05a. Next base: position 10,402 of record DDEI01000058.1, read on the forward strand.
GAGGCCAAAGGTCAATTCATTTCCGCCTCTCTAAAAGACCACACAGCGGTAAAAGAAATAAGACAGAAAGGTCTTTTTATAGCCATAGAACTAAAGTCAGCTGAACTGGTTCAGCAGGCCTTTGATTACTGCTTGGCTCATGGCGTAATTACCTTCTGGTTTCTTTCTTGTAAGAGCTCATTCCGCATAGCTCCGCCGTTAAACATTGCTCAAGAAGAGTTAGCGCATGGCGTTTCTATTCTTAAAGATGCGCTGGATTCATTGACATAAAAAAACCAAGACAAATCTTGGCTTTCACTCTGTATTGTTTCTCTCATTTACATCGCTTCTATCCACTCCAGGGGAATCACTATTTGTGTTATCCATTTAGAATTGTCTGGCTCATTAATCGGACCTATAGAATAAACTTCATAGCTCGGCATGAGCGGAGTTAATCCCTTGGCATAAATGGCAGGCATTAGTCTCTCATAGCTCTCAGGTAGCGTTTCGTATGAACCTTTATGGACATATACCATCGCTTTATGAGGTTTGATATAATCGGTCGCTAGGCTAAGCCCTCCGTATAATTTTTCTGTAGACATTATAGCTATAGTGAATGTAGAAAATTTTGTTTCATTATCAAAAGCTTCAGTAACCGAAATAGGGGGTTGAACTAGTTTAGATACTTCTCCATTACCCGATACTTCTCTATATATATCTTTGTAAGAAGACGCATACATTTTCGCAGTAATTTCTTCTTTATTTCTATCTACATATCTCTTCCCTATGTAAAATAGCTCTGGCATCTCAACTTCTTTCATCGCTATGCCTTTCACCTCTAATTCTTTAGTAATAAATGGATTAGATATGGCTGCTTTTTGCAATCCGTTTAATCCTTCTTCATACATTCTTTTAAGAATAGAAGGCATAATAACATTGCTTAACCGCTCACCAAAACTAATATTTCCTGAACTTTCCCAATTCCATGTCACCTCAGTCCCTCCTTCCACTTCTTTAAACTGCATATCACAGGTGCTATATTCCATTCCATCTCCCATATCAACGCCTATATTTATGCCTATTTTCTCTCCTTCTTTAATCTCGCGAATCTCCATCACACCTTTACCAGTTTTAGGTCCTTTCCACGAATAACCTCCGCTTAATCCTCTAGAGCCAGATTCATTATAGGTTATCTTCATATCCTGGTCTGATGCAACCCAAGGACTCCAGTTAGACCAGTTTTTAAATTCCACTACTTGTTCCCATACAGCCGGTAACTGAGCCTTCATTACTTTTTTATGAGACACGCTAATCTCTGAAGGTCCAAAAAATCCTATTCCTAATGTAAGTAAAGCTAACAGACCTAGAAGCACTAGAATTATCCTTAATACTTTCATAATGTTTTCATTAATTTGTAGCAAAGGTAAAACTATACTGAAGTCAATTCAGCTTTATAAATTTTTTCACTCTAATATTTTTCTTCATCTTAATCAAAATATTAATCACAACCTCAGCAAAAGTTGACTTTTCCAACATTCAATAAAGAATATCGAAAAAATCAAAAGACGAATTGCTCACTTAAAGAATCAGTTTGTCGCACTGGATTTTATTAGATACTTTGCTGACCTTAAATAAAAATTCATGTTAAGAGTAATAATCCTTTCGCTTTTCTGCATTGCAACGCTTATCTCCTCAGCCACAACCATCACTGAATCAATCCCTACCGACTATGCAAATGATGCACTAACCAACCTGCATACTGCAAAGGGAAAATTCAGTCTTTACTTAGATAAATCTGAAGGCATCATTCTAGACTGGCCTAACGAGCTTTCTCAGCCTACAGATAGTTTTTTCGTAAAATTCGATTCTAAACTTTACGAATTTATTACAGATAAAGGTCTGACATTTAAAAACCTAAATGCTGGAGATTATAAAATTTCGTGGGGAAAGGCCACGGATGGAAATGACATAGTAAAAGCTAAATCATTCAGGCTAAAGGTATTTAACAAAACTCCTTTTTTCAAGCATGAGGCTATTGTACTGGCCTTACTGCTAGGTTTACTGGCGCTGGTATTTTACACTAATTCACTTCCTAGCTGCGCTAAGTTTTACAAGTTTGTTCCAGCACTTCTTCTCTGTTACTTCTTACCTGCTATTTTAAACTCAGCAGGAATAATTAACGGGCAGGATTCTCAACTGTATTATGTATCCTCTCGATTTTTACTGCCCGCATCTCTGGTTCTGTTATGCCTAAGCATAGACTTAAAAGGAATATTAAACCTAGGACCTAAAGCCTTAATCATGTTTTTTGCTGCCACTTTAGGAGTGGTTGTAGGTGGGCCTTTAGCGCTATGGATAGTAGGCTCATTTGCACCAGATGCCTTAGGAGGTGATTCTGCCAATGCCTTGTGGAGAGGACTTTCTACTGTAGCAGGAAGCTGGATAGGTGGAGGTGCGAACCAAACAGCCTTAAAAGAGATAGCAGATTGTCCAGAAGGATTGTTCTCTAATATGATATTGGTAGACGTAGCGTTGGCCAACGTATGGATGGCTTTTCTGCTTTTCGGAGCGGGTATGGATAAGAAGATAAACAAGTTCTTAAAAGCGGATAACAGCGCTGTCGACGCGTTGCAAACAAGAGTAGAAAACTACCAAGCCAGTATTTCTAGAACTCCATCTTTAAAAGATCTTATGATTATTTTTGGAGTAGCTTTCTTAGCAGTAGGAGTAGCGCACTGGGGAGCTAATTTCTTATCCCCATGGATAGGCGGAGGGATTTCGGACATGAAGGCTAGCGGATTTGGAATCGCGCAATACATTAGTTCATTCGGGAGTGGATTCTTTTGGTTAATTGTTATCTCCACAGCTATAGGAGTAACTCTTTCATTTACCAAGATGAGAAGCTATGAGGGAGCAGGAGCCTCTAAAGTAGGTAGTTTATTTATTTACATACTAGTGGCCACCATAGGTATGAAGATTAACATCAATGACTTTTTAGAAAACTCTCAGATACTTACCATGCTCTTGGTAGGCGCTATCTGGATGCTCGTGCACATTACCATTCTGCTGTTAACCGCTAAAATAATAAGAGCTCCTTTCTTCTTCGTAGCAGTTGGGAGCCAGGCCAATATAGGCGGAGCAGCAAGTGCTCCCGTAGTCGCGTCTGCATTTAGTCCAGCATTAGCTCCTGTAGGAGTTTTACTGGCAGTGATGGGTTATGCAGTAGGAACTCTAGCCGCGGTCGTTTGTATGGAGCTCATGCATGCGGTCTCCTGAGTTATTTACGGTAGAATTGAATGACATAAATCCTTGAACTTCGCTAAGACTAGCTCCTTTACTTTCGCTTTTTGATGAAGAAATTAAAAGTAGCATGGAATGAGGTCTATAGACACCCACTTCCAGACAACCATCGTTTTCCTATGCTCAAGTATGAGCTTCTTCCAGAACAGCTAACCTATGAGGGCACACTGGATAACTCTAATTTCTTCTCTCCTTCTCCTGTCTCTGAAGAACTGATTTTAAAAGTACATGATGCTCATTATTGGAATAATCTAAAAACTTTAAACCTCAGCAGAAAGGAAATAAGAACCACTGGTTTTCCTCATTCAAAGGAACTCATAGAAAGAGAAACAACCATTATGGGTGGAACAGTAGAATGCGCCTATCATGCCATCAAAAATGGAATAAGCATGAATATAGCTGGTGGAACCCACCATGCTTTTACGGATAGAGGAGAGGGGTTTTGCCTGCTGAATGACCAAGCTTTAGCAGCAGTAGATTTACTCGAAAAAAAAGCAGCTAGCAGAATTCTCATCGTAGATTTAGATGTGCACCAAGGAAACGGCACTGCAGAGATTTTCAAATCAAACGATGCTGTGTTTACTTTTTCAATGCACGGAGCTAATAACTATCCACAGCGAAAAGAATCTAGCGATTTGGACATTGCTCTTGCAGATGGGATAACAGATACGGGTTACTTAGAGTTATTAGTAACTCATTTAGAACTTGTTACTCAAGAGTTTCAGCCTAATTTTATCTTTTATCAGTGTGGTGTAGATATTCTAGAAACTGATAAGCTTGGCAGGTTAGGAGTCTCTGTATCTGGATGTAAAAAACGAGATGAAATAGTTTTAGAAAAAGCCCTGGAACTGGAAGCTCCGGTAGTATGCAGTATGGGTGGCGGTTATTCTGAAGATATTAAAGTAATCATTGAGGCCCACGCCAATACATTTAGGCTGGCGCAGGATTTATTTTTTGAGTAAAACTCTTCTCTTCTTTCGTTTTCTATGCAAGCTACTTTTTGATTGTCCACCTCCTCTATAATTTCAGATTTACCAAATCTGAAACTATGCTACTTTAATCACTCCAAAAAGATGACCCATTTGTTCTTTTTTCACTTTTAGATAAGCCTCGTTACCCGAATGTGCCTCTATTACTAGAGGAACTCTTTCCACTAATTCTATTCCAGTATCTTGAAATATGTCAATTTTCTTAGGATTGTTGGTCAAGAGTTTCACTTTGTCTATTTCCAATAGTTTAAACATTTGAATGACCACATCAAAATTTCTATCATCTGATCCAAAACCAAGAGCATGATTTGCTTCTATAGTATTCATTCCATCGTCTTGGAGGTTATATGCCTTCATTTTATTAATCAGGCCTATACCTCTTCCTTCCTGCCTTAAGTATAGTAATACGCCACCTTCTTCACTTATTTTGGATAAAGACTCTTCTAGCTGTTCTCCACAATCGCACCGGGAAGAACCGAATAAATCTCCCGTAAGACATTCACTATGCACTCTAGTTAAAATAGGTTTAGCTGTATCTAAGTTTTTGGTCAATAGAGCTAGGTGAGGAAAGTCTTTCACCCCACTCTCAAATGCGACCATCTCAAATTCCCCATGACTAGTGGGTAAAAACACTTTTTCTAATATTTCTGTAATCATAATGATTCTGAACTTGAACACAAAGATAAAGGCTTTACGAAATCTAAATTGTGTTTTTTTCGTATATTTGAATGTGAGAACAGCGGCATTCATATCAGCTTTTTACTACTTTGTGATAACTGTAGGAATAAGCATCTCGTTACATTTCTGTAAAGGCGAACTAACTTGTTTCTCATTTATCTCAGAAAATATCAGTTGCTGTCACATCCTTGAAGAGACCAATGAAGAACATGATAATAGCCTGGGTGCATGCGAAGATGACTGCTGTTCTAATGAGAATGTAACTATTACTCTAGACACAGAATTCACTTTTGAAGTTGTAGACATTCCAAATGCAGCTAACTCCCTTTCGAATGAGGGTGTCCATTTCATTAAAGTTATTGATTCCCAAACTTTGGCTCTGGATGCTCCAGCAAGGGGCTCACCAAAGTCCTTTCCCTTGTATTTACTTCACTCTAGTTTCATTTTTTACGGTTGACTTATTGAGTATTATTATACAGAACCTGCTTCGTAGGCTTTGTTTATAAAGGTTTTCTAGCGTTGCAACGCTAGAAAAAATAACCCTCTTATTTATCAATAAAAAAAATACAATGAAACAACTCATATTTATAGGACTAATGCTACTTGGTACATTAACCTATGCCCAATCAAATAAACCAGTTACAGTAAATCTAACCGTAGGCGGAACCTGCGAGATGTGCAAAGAAAGAATAGAACGCACTGTAGATGTAAAAGGAGTAAAATACTTCGAATACACACTGGCTACTCATAATTTAGAAATCACTTATGTTCCTTCCAAAATAACTGAAGAACAACTCCACAAATCACTTAATGCTGTGGGCCACGATACCAATAAGTCTAAGGCTTCTGATGATCAGTATGATAAAATTCATGGCTGCTGTAAGTACAGGGTGCACGTTCACGGTGAAGGAGAGCATGATTCAGATGAGGAAGAGCATAACCACGATGAAAATGACAGCCATGACCACGAGCATTAAGCTTTTCGGGCTAATGGCTTTTATGACATTAGTATCAGCTATAAACGCACAAACACATACTGGAGAAGTCCATGACGAAAAACATGATGCACTCGTGGGTGCATATGTATCTGTCATAGGCCTTAGAATGCCAAGTGTATCTACAGACGAAGATGGTAAATTCACTATCGCACAGATAAGTGACCAAGACACTCTTTTAATCTCGTTTATAGGATATAACGATTTAATTATAACAGCTACTGGCGAGTTTATGCACATCGATTTAATTCCTGCCGATGGAGTAAATATAGACGAGGCGACAATTGAGGAGGAGCTCTTAGGAACGCAAGTCTCACTTATAGATGCTAGAGATTCAGAGGTAATTACTACTGCTGAGCTTTGCAAAGCGGCCTGCTGTAATCTAAGTGAGGCATTCGAGACCAATGCTTCTATAGATGCTAGTTTTACGGATGCGGTTACAGGAACTAGGCAGATTCAAATGCTCGGTCTATCTGGGAAATATGTCCAAATCACACAGGATAATATTCCTGCCGTGAGAGGGTTATCTACCGCTTATGGATTAGGTAGAATTCCGGGTACATGGATTAATAACATATATATTTCAAAGGGAGCAGGCTCGGTAACCAATGGTTTTGAAAGTTTGACGGGACAGATTAACGTGGCTACATTTAATCCAGAAACAGCTGAAGGAATGCACTTAAACATGTATGGGAATGCTGGCGGAAGAGTTGAATTAAACGCTTACGCACCATTTAAGGTTAATACGAAATGGAGCTCTATTCTACTCATTCACTCTGAAAGAAACGATAGAGAGAATGATGTAAATAATGACGGCTTCTATGATATGCCTCAGACCTTAGACTTAGTTGTTAGAAATAACTGGTTATGGAGAAGCGGAAAAGGATGGAATGGAGATTACAGCTTAAATTATGTGAATGCAGTTTCCAATGCTGGTCAGATTGAAAATGAAACTACTCCTAACCCCTGGGAGGTGGACTTAAATGGCGAGCATATTACATTTTCTGCTAAGACCGGTTATGTATGGCCAGAGAAGACTTGGCAGAGTTTCGGGAGTCAAGTAACTGCTGGATATAACGTGCAGAATACTTCTCTAGGAGACAGAAGTTATGAGGGAAGACATCAGTATGCTAGAGTGAATCTAATTTACGCCTGCCAGCAAACAGACAACTGGGATTTTACAGCTGGGGTAAGCGGACAGTATGACAAGTACTACGAAGACTTAGATACACTTAGTTTTGATAGAACAGAGACGGTTCCTGGAGTTTTCTTTGAAAACACTTGGAAACCTTCAGATAAATTTGTCTTGGTATCGGGAGTTAGAGGAGATTATCATAATTTATATGGTGCGCTTTTTAGTCCGAGGGTTCACGCCAGATATTCATTTACAAAGACTCAAGCTTTTAAAGTAGCCGCAGGAATCGGACATCGTTCTCCAGTTATTATTATGGATAATGTAGGACTTCTAGCCAGCAATAGAGATTTTTCCTTTCCCGCAGATTATAGCTCTAATGCCTATGGATTAGACATAGAAACTGCTGTTAACTTAGGAGCTAGCTATACGAACAAATTTAAGATTGGGTATAGACCTGCCATGTTTGCTATGGACTTTTATCACACTCAGTTTACTAACCAGGTAATAGTAGATAGGGAAACTCCTGGTGAGGTAGCTTTCTATAATCTAGAAGGAGAGTCCTATTCTAACAGTCTACAATTTGAATTTAAATTCGAACCTTTAAAACGATTGGAATCTAAATTTGCCTACAGATACCTGGATGTAAAGGCTGATTATAAGCAAGGTTTAATCAACCCTCCTCTTATCCCTGAGAATAGAATCTTTAACAATACTGCTTATAAAACTAGAAAAGGCAGTAATGGACAGAGATGGTTAATCGATTTAACTACACTTTGGACGAGCAGTCAGAGGCTTCCTCTTTCTGGAAAAGCTGATCTTGATGAGAATAGAGATACAGAAGATTTCTTTATTTTGAACTCTCAAGTGACTCGCGATTTTTCTAATAATTTCTCCTTCTATTTAGGAGTAGAAAATTTATTAAACTTTAGACAAAACAACCCCATCATCAGCAGTGATGATACTTCTAACGAACTCTTTGATGCCAGCTTAATATGGGCGCCAGTGTTTGGAAGAAACATCTATGCTGGATTTAGATGGGATATTAGTAAGAAAAAATAAATAGCGGTTACTAATTTATTTAAAGGCCAATCTTCAAGTATTAACTTGGAGGTTGGCTTTTTTTATTCTGTTAAGATAGAGTCTCTCCTTTTAAAAACAGAACCTTACTAGGGCAAACGAATTTGTGCTCTATGCAGAAGCGCTTTTTAACTTATGAAAGAAGCCAAAGTTTATTTTCTCTTGAATTTCAACTTAACTAAAAAGACTGAATAAACTCTCTTTCTTCACTTTGGTTTGTTCTCCAGAATCCAAGTTTTTAAGCGTTAACTCTCCGCTTTTCATCTCTTGAGAACCTATGAGTAAAACATAAGGTATATTCTTAGCATTAGCATAAGACATCTGCTTCTTCATTTTAGTAGATTCAGGGTAAACCTCTGTCTTAATGCCTTGGTTACGCAGTTCGGCTGCTAACTTCACACAGTAATTTTCTTCCTCTGCTCCGAAGTTGACAAACATGAGCTGAGTAGTTACCGCAGTATCTAATGGGAATAATTCTCTCTCATTCATAATATCCATGATACGCTCTGCACCGAATGAAATTCCTACTCCACTCACTCCTTGCCATCCAAAGACTCCAGTTAAGTCATCATAACGACCACCACCGCATACACTTCCCATCCCACTTTCTTTTACGATCACCTCGAAAATAGCTCCTGTGTAATAGTTCAACCCTCGCGCAAGGGTTAAATCCAATTCTAGTGCTGCAGCCTGCAGTCCAGTAATATTTACTTTTCCTATAATTTCTCTTATCTCTTCTACCCCTTTCTTAGCTTCAGAGGAATCTAGATTCTCACTTATCCAGTTTAGTTTATCTTCGATACTTCCAGTAACCGAAAGGAACCTTTTCACCTTATCTATTTCAAGCTCCGTGAATCCTCTAATGGTTAATTCTTTTTCTACACCCTCTACTCCGACCTTATCGAACTTGTCTATAGAGACAGTAAGATTAGTCAAGTCATCTTCTTTACCTATCCACTGTGCTAATCCTGAAAGGATCTTTCTGTTGTTCAGTTTGATAACCACACCTTCTAACTTCAGGGAAGTCAGCACCTCATCAAATATGCGCACTAAATCAGCTTCATTCAGCAAGCTAGCAGAACCTACGACATCTGCATCACACTGATAAAACTCTTGATAGCGTCCCTTTCCAGGTCTGTCTCCACGCCACACAGGTTGGATTTGGTAACGCTTAAAAGGCATGGCTATATCGCTTCTATTCATAACCACGAATCGAGCAAAAGGCACAGTTAAATCATACCTAAGTGCTTTTTTACTTAAAGAAAAACTGGCCTTTTTGCTATCCCCTAAAGCTATGGCCTCTTTATCAGATTTAGCCAAAAAGTCTCCGTTATTTAGAAGTTTAAATATCAGTTGGTCTCCTTCCTCACCATATTTTCCAGTAAGTGTTTGGAGTGATTCCATAGCAGGAGTCTCTAGTGGCATAAAACCATACTTCTCAAAAACAGTTTTTATTGTTCCAAAAATATAATTTCTTTTGGCCATATCAGCCGGCCCGAAATCTCTGGTTCCTTTAGGTAAAGAAGGTTTGCTCATAGTATTAATTGTTGCGTTACAAAAGTAACAAACCACAGCACTAACAGCAGCGGTTTTTTAACCCTATTCCATACTGCATCAAACAGCTTAAGAAACTTGATTACAGGAATCTTTTCTAATTTTAAAATCTGCCCGTGAATTAGAGTTTCTTTCCTTTCGGCTCTTTAATTTAACAACTAAATAAAGAATAGATAAGACAGCCATTAAAAATATCATTCATCTAAATTAATTCATCAAGGAAAACCAGGAAACTTAGAGCTAGGTTATTATTCGTTTTCTACTTAAGCGACTGGGTTGGATTAAACTTTAAAAGATTTAAACTTTGATGAGTATATTGCTCAGCAATAAAAAAATCCTAATTATGGACACCAATCTTAAAATGCCCACCTTAGGCGCTTCGTTTATTCCGATTATCGTGTTAATGGCTCTTTTAGCCTTGAATGTCACTTATTTCGGAGCTGATTCTAGTTATGGCCCAAATCAAATAGCTTTATTAGCTGCAGCTGGAGTAGCTGGTGTAATCGGTCTTAGATTCGGGAGGAATTACGAGCATTTTTATACTGGTATTATCGATGGAATACAGAGCGCTATGGGAGCAGTAATCATTCTTCTTTTGATAGGTTCTCTAGCAGGAACTTGGCTAATTAGCGGTATAGTTCCAGCTATGATTTATTACGGATTAGAAATTCTAAACCCTAGTATTTTCTTGGCAGCTTCCTGTGTGATTTGTGCTATAGTTTCATTAGCCACAGGTAGTTCATGGAGTACTATAGCCACTGTGGGAATAGCACTTATAGCAATTGGACAAATCTTAGGAATAGACACAGGCTGGAGTGCCGGAGCCATTATCTCAGGGGCTTACTTCGGTGATAAAATGTCACCTCTTTCAGACACCACTAACTTAGCTCCTGCTATTGCCGGTACTGATTTATTTACGCATATCAAACACATGCTTTGGACCACTGTTCCGAGTATATCTATAGCTCTAATCGTATTTCTAATAGTTGGGTTCGTTCAGGGAGGAGAGGGCGATGCAGATAAAGTATTAGCGCTGCAAGGTATCATCTCTGAAAAGTTCAATATTAATGGCTGGCTATTTTTAGTTCCGATAGGTGTTATAGCGCTCATCATTAAAAAAGTTCCTACAATTCCTGCATTATTTACAGGGGCCCTATTAGGTGGGATATTTGCTATTATTTTTCAGCCGGATGTTATTGTCTCTATTGCAGGAGAAACAGCCAATTATGCTTCTGCTAGTTATAAAGCTATTCTTCATGCTATGGCATTAGACACAACAGATTTTTTCGCAGCAGAAAATGACCGGATAAATGACCTCTTCGAAGTAGAAGAAGCTAATCGCTCTAACTTATTAAAGGCAGGTGGAATGTTAGGAATGTTAAATACCGTTTGGTTAATAATCTGCGCTCTTACGTTTGGCGGAGCTATGCAGGCTGGTGGATTTCTAAAGAGAATAACAAGAGCTATTCTCTCGGCAGTTAATTCCACAGGGTCATTAATAGCGAGCACAGCTGGAGCAAGTGTCTTTTTTAATCTAACAGCCTCTGACCAGTACATCGCCATAGTAGTTCCTGGAAAAATGTTCAAGGATGCCTATAAAGAGAGAGGATTAGCACCAGAAAACCTGAGTAGAGTCCTGGAAGATTCTGGGACGGTTACCTCAGTACTCATCCCATGGAACACCTGTGGTGTAGCCCAATCAGGTGTGCTGGGTGTCGCCACAGGAACATACTGGATTTACTGCATCTTTAATTTAATAAGTCCTTTAATGACCATCGCTTATGGCATATTTGATGTAAAAATCAAGAAGCTGAAAGAAGCTAAGTCTTAAACTATTTTACGTCTACGACTCTATAAAAAGCAATACAAGTTCCATTTTTAAGCACTGCATTTTCTCTTGTAGAATTCCAAACCGTGCTTTCTACTTCTTTTAATACTGCAGTATCATAAAACACAATCTTGATTTTGACTCTACAGGCGTTGACTATTTTCAGCGCTTTACGAATAGCTCTAATCATATAGTTGAGTTTTTCTTTTGACTCATCTAATGGTTGACTAGGAAATTTCAATGTGTGAATTTCATTATTATCAATGACTACTATGGTTTCTAGTACAAATCAAGTGGATTAAAATATCAAGCGATATTTATCTTAGAAGATGCCCTTTAACAGTTTAGCTGTGAAGGGCATTCTCATTACAAGTAAGTAATAGAGCTAAACTTAGAAGTATCTAGAACTTCATTAGCTACACCCAATACATCTTCAGCCGTAACCTTATTAATTCTAGCGAACACCTCAGCCAGTGTATCTACTCTATCATAGAACAGGTAGCTAGTGCCTAATCCCATCATGGTGCCTACCCCACTCTCCTGGGCCAAGGCTATTTGACCTAACACCTGATTCTTGGCAGTTTGCAACTGATTAACTCCTAGCTTATTATCTCTTAGCTTCTTAAGCTGCTTATCCACAAGCTTTTTGCTCTTTTCAAACATCTTTTTATCAGTGCCTAAATAAATTTCGAAGACTCCTGTATCGCTATAAGGCTGATAACTGCTCTCTATATTATAAGCTATACCATGCTTCTCACGCACTTCAAGATTCAGTAAGCTATTCATAGCTGGACCACCCAGATAGTTATTCATCAAATGAAGAGGTGTTCTTCTTTCATCTGCGCTGGAATAACCTATTCCTCCTGCTATATAATGAACCTGATGTGTGTCCATTTCTATTTCAATATCTGAAGGCTTATATATCCTGAACTCTTCTCTCTTCTCTTTTTTAGTGCTTGAACGTTTTACTGATTCAAAATACTTCTCTACCAGCTTTTTAACCTTAGCCAAGGTATAATCGCCTAACACACTTAGAACCATAGTCTCTGACGAATAATTCTTTTCTATGAAATCTAAGATATGATCTCTACTTAATTTGGCGACTGATTCTTCTGAGCCTAGCACAGGATTTCCTAACGGATGATTTCCAAAGATTAACTCCTCAAAATCGTCGAAAATCTGTTCTCCAGGACTGTCTTTATAACTACTGATTTCATCGATAATTACATCTTTTTCCTTCTCTATCTCTTTTTGAGGAAAAGTAGAGTTTAACACAATGTCTGAAATAAGCTCTAGAGAACGACCTAAGTATTCATTCAGAAAACTGCCATAAATCCAAGTGTCTTCTTTCCCTGTATAAGCGTTTATTTCGCCTCCTACATTATCCAATCTGCTCAGGATATGATAGGTTTTTCTCTTCTTAGTTCCCTTAAAAATACAATGCTCTATATAGTGAGCCAACCCTTCCTGGCCAACCTCCTCATCTCTAGAACCGGCATTTACAACTATACCGCAGTGACTCACTGGTCGGTTAGTTCTTTTAAATATTACTCTTAAGCCGTTTGATAAAGAAAATGTATGAAACTCCATTCATGTTAATTAGGCTGACAAAGATAGTTTATAGATCATTCATTTAACCCCGATTTAACAAGCCACTAATGTAAATGCACTATGCTCCTTTCTAATATAATATTATTGACGTATTGTGGATAGGAAGGACTCTATTCTGCTTTTTGTATCACACAAAAATAAACGTCAGGAGTTTAGCTTCTTTCGCTAATAGTAATCTTCAAAGAAGCTTAATTCCAAATGCTAGGGATAAAAGGAAAGTCTTAGCTGTATGGAAATATCTCATGAGTCGATATATAATACCAATAAATGTAAGACCGAAAATTATTGAATCAGACACTCAGCTATCCCCCTTAAAAAACAACTAATCCAACCAAAAAAATAATCGATCCCACCAACATCAAAACTAGCGTATAAGGCAATATCTCTTTAGCCTTCAATCCAGTAATTCCTAATAAAGGCAACGCCCAAAAAGGCTGGAGCATATTGGTAAGTTGGTCTCCGTAAGCCATGGCTAGGATACTTTTGTTTAATGGAACGCCTATTTCTAAAGCGCTTTGTATAATAATAGGCCCTTGGATGGCCCATTGACCTCCTCCACTCGGAACAAAAACATTCACTATTCCTGCGCTGATGAATGTGAAAATAGGATAAGTTGCTGGCGTACTGACACTAACAAAGAAATGACTAATAGATTCCACCAATCCTGAACTGGTCATCAATCCTAAAATACCGAAGTATAATGGGAACTGGACCAGTATACCAGCGGCTCCTCCTATGCCTTCATCTACTCCTTTTAAAAACGATGAAAATGTTTTATGAAGTGTCAAAGCCAGCCCAAACAACACCAGGTTTATCCAGTTGGGGTTTATGAATTTCCATCCAGTTATTCCACCTTCAGCATTACAAGCTACTAATGAAGCCACCAGAAGCACCAGTAATCCAAATCCTATTCCTAACCAGCTCAAATGATCTATTCTTTCTGCTCCTAAAACTTTAGACACGATGGTTGTTTCTGCAGCTGGTGTTAAATTTCTTGCCGTTTTTTCGGATGGTTTCATTTTTCCGAGCCAGTACATTACTGCTGGTAGAATTAATATTAGAGCCCAACTAATACTGATATTCATAGAACTGAACACCGTTTCATCATACGTAATTGCTTCTGGAACTAAGGACAATTTCTCTGCAGACAGCCCCTGGGATTTACTTAGTAATTCTCCTGGTTCTGCTATTTTAGAAAGGCTACTTCCACTAAATCCTCCGTGCCAGACCATAAGTCCCGAGTAACCAGCTGCTCCTATTAATGGGTAATTGAGAGAAATCTTACGATGCAGAGCGTATTCTCCAACTTTACGTGCGAAAATAGCTCCGAAAATCAGGCCTAAGCCCCAATTAAACAAGGCTACCATAACAGTTAAAAGTGTCACTCCAAACGCTGCTAAAGCAGTATTCTTGCAAAAAATAGAGGTCAATAAATTGATGACTTTGCTGAAAGGTTTAGTTAACGCTAGGGCATGACCAAGAACCAGCATAAATGACATCTGAAAAGCGAAGGTGAGCAAACTACTCTGAAACAATCCTTCCTGCCAAGAAAAAGCCAAGCTTTTAGCATGGCTTAAAACAGATATTTCTGGTGGCTTCATGAAACACAAAGCCACCAGAAATACAAATAAGGTTATACTCACAGCTATACCAAACGGCGAAGGCAGAAGTTTTTTAAAAACCCGAGCAATTCCATCTGAAACAACACTTAAACTCATTCCTTAGAATGGTAAATCGTCTTCTTCTTCAGAGCTTAAATCGATAGGTGCAGCAGCAGCCATAGGTGCAGGCGGCATTTCTCCTTGAGGCGCTCCAGATCCAGCCAAAGCTCCTTCTACTTTCCAAGCTACTAAGTTATTATAGTATTTTCCGTTATACTCGTTTCCTCTGATATCGAAAAGAACTTTAATCATGTCGCCATCGTTTACGTTGGCTATCATTTCACACTTTTCTTTGAATAATTCAAATTTAACATCCTGAGGATACTGCTCTTGAGTAGTAACTACGAATTCTCTTTTGAAAAATCCACTGTCGAACTTTTGTTCGTCCATTTTAACTTTTAACTTTCCTGTTAGTTCCATTGTATTATTTATTCTTTTGTAAATTAATTCTATCCGTTATTAAAAGTTAGAAGCGTTTTCCAAGCTTCTTCTATTTGATCTTGCTCTAAAAAATCATGTGCCATTTCATGAAGCCTCTGCTCTAGCTCTGGCTGATGGTCTTCTAATTCTATAAATAATTCTGATAATTCTATCAGTTTAAAGTCGTTTACATCTGTTTCGTTCGGCAATGATTCTACGTTCCCTAATTTCCCTAAATCATTCCCTGTAAGAAACTTACTGTTTCTAATTTCAACCGGAATAGTGTCTACGCCTATTCCCATTGTCGTTAATGGTTTTGCCACCTCAAATATAGCATCTCCAGACGCTCTAGTGTACCAGTTACCACCACATCTTCCCACCAAATCTATTTTATGCTGGTTTATTTTTTCGTTTTCATCCATCACCGCTTCATTCACATGAATGGCTAACACTTCACAAATCACCAGGTTTCCTGCTCCGCCCTCTGTTCCTAATTCTATTACTTCATTCACTACACACTCCATCTGAACCGGGGCTTCTTTTACTCTAAAAGGTCTTACTTTTTCGGAAACCTCTTGCGTAAAACCAGCTTTTTCAAATTCATTAGTTCCTTTTGGATACTCAGTGCTGGAGAGCGACATCTGATGAAGCATATCATAATTCACTACGTTAATCACTACCTCAGCTATCTTTTTTACATTCTCATAAGTATGCTTAGTCGAGTTATCTCTTCCTCTTCTGGCTGGAGAGAAAATTAGAATAGGAGGATTAGCACTAAAAACATTAAAAAAACTAAACGGAGAAAGGTTTGGGCGCCCTTCATCATCTAAGGTGCTTGCAAAAGCGATAGGCCGAGGACCAATAGCTCCTGAGAGTAATCCATGTACTTTTCCTACTGGAAGTTCATTTGGGTAAAATGTTTTTGTCATGTTCTTAAGTTGCTCCGCTCAATATCTATTTACTTCCCTCTTCCACATCCTTCAACATATCCATCACTTGGTCTGCTAAGTGTGCTTTGTATGTTATAATCCTTTCTCTGACTTTCTGGTCAGCTACTCCTATAACTTGTGCAGCTAAAATTCCTGCGTTTTTTGCTCCATCTAGCGCTACAGTGGCCACAGGAACTCCTCCTGGCATCTGTAAAATAGAGAGAACACTGTCCCATCCATCTATAGAATTACTAGACTTTACAGGAACACCAATTACTGGAAGCGGAGTAATACTGGCTACCATTCCTGGCAAATGTGCTGCCCCTCCAGCCCCTGCGATAATTGTTTTTATTCCTCTATCAGCTGCCTCCTCTGCATACTTCACCATTCTGTGCGGAGTTCTATGAGCAGAAACTACAGTTATTTCATACGTAATTCCCAGTTCTTTAAGAATATCAGCTGCCTTCTGCATTACTGGCAGATCTGACTTACTTCCCATTATTATACCTACTTCAGCCATTTGTTTGTTATTATGCTTTGCAACGCAAAATTAGTATCTCTTAATAAAACATTCCCACGATAGCCGCCGTAAACAGGCACGCTAAAGTTCCTCCGATTAAGGCCTTGAATCCTAGCTTACTTAAAAGCCCCTTTCTGGAGGGCGCTAAAGCTCCTATTCCTCCAATTTGAATTCCGATAGATGCGAAGTTAGCAAAACCACAAAGAATATAAGTCGCCATTACTATGGATTTATCTTCGGTAAACACACCTGAAGTTTTCATTCCACCAAGAGTACCATACGCTACAAATTCATTTAGAATCGTTTTCTCGCCCAAAAGCTGACCAACGAGAAGCATATCTTCCTGACAAACTCCTATAAGCCATACGATAGGAGCTCCTACATAACCGAGCAGCATATCAAAAGACAACCCCGCATAAGGTGTGTTTTCAGCAATAAGTCCATTTAAGTTAGTAACGTGTCCTAATTTCATAAGAGCAGCATTCCCAAATGCCATTAAAGCCGTAAAGACCAATAGCATGGCAGCTACGTTCACCGCTAACCTTAATCCATCCGAGGTCCCATTAGATATCGCTTCCAACGCGTTACTTCCGATTTTTTCATTTGAAATTTTAAGCTCTCGATTGAATTCTTCCGTCTCTGGAACTAATATTTTAGCGGCCACTATAGCTGCTGGAGCAGACATGATAGACGCGGCTAATAAATGCTTGGCAAAACGGATAGTTTCCGCTTCATCTCCGCCTCCTAAATATCCTATGTATGCTGCTAAAACCCCTCCAGCTATGGTGGCCATACCACCAGTCATAAGGGACATCACCTCCGACTTGGTCATTTTATCTAAATAAGGTTTTACTAAAAGAGGTGCTTCTGTTTGTCCTAAGAAAATATTTCCTGCAGCTGCTAAACTCTCGGCCCCAGATAACTTCATTAGTCGTTTCATTATCCAAGCAAACGCCCATACCACTTTTTGAAGTATTCCCCAGTAGTAAAACAAGCTAGTTAGCGCTGAGAAGAATATTACAGTTGGAAGAATGATTATAGCGAAGTTCAATAAAGGAGATTCTATTTCTCCACCACCAAAACTCGCGAACAAGAAGTTAGTCCCTTCTTGAGTGAAGCCTATAACTTTTGTAAATATTCTGCCTATAAATTCGAAAAACTGCCCAACGGGAATGTACTCGTTAAGCTTATCATTTAAAATCAAGAAAGCAAAAACCAACTGAATGAGAAGCCCAATACCAACTTGTCTCCAATTAATTTTCTTCTTGTTGCTTGAAAACAAGAAGGCTATGCCTATTATAACGGCTATTCCTATAAACCCTCTAAGTATGCTCATATGACTCCCTAAGTTTAGGTGGGCGGAAGATATAAAAGAAGGGTGGTAAAGTGTTTAACTTGTGGACTTTTCAGCCTGTATGTGGAAAAGTGAAGGGATTTGGGAGATTAATCAACATAAACAAAAGAACCCCTTAATTAGCTTTCTCCAGTTCGCTTGTTGATTTCGTCTCTAAGAATGGTAGCTTTTTCATAATCTTCATCTTCCAAAGCTTGATTTAACTTTGCTTCTAATTCTTCAACAGATAAATCCTCTGCGCTTTCATCTATCATTTTAGCTTCTGAAGCCACTAAGTCGTCTTCATTAAATGCTCCTTCTTCTCCTTCAGCATCTATTCCCGCAGAATCCAAAATGAAGTCATAACAATAAATAGGGCATTCAAACCTAACCGCTACTGCGACAGCATCACTGGTTCTAGCATCTATTTCTGCCTTGCGGCCATCCTGCACAGCAATTATTTTAGCAAAAAATATTCCTTCAATAAGATTGTAAATGATTATTTCCTCTATATCTATTGTAAATGCTGTAGAAAAGCTTTTAAATAAATCATGCGTAAGCGGTCTGCTTGGGGTCATTTTTTCCAACTCTATGGCTATTGCCTGAGCTTCATGTCCTCCTATAACAATGGGAAGTTTTTTATGACCGCCTATTTGCTTTAGCACTAAAGCATAAGCCCCACTAGTGGATCCGCTAGGCGCTATATCAGATATTTCTAACTCTATTTTATCCATGTGTAGAAAAAAACGGAAGACTGCACGGTCTCCCATTTTTAACACTGCAAAAGTAAATATTTCGAATGAGCTAAACTAACAGCAGCACTATCAGATTATTCTCAAATCAATTAGAGGCGTTAAACGCCTTGGCAGCAGCTATTAGTTTCGGAACTACATCAAAGGCATCTCCTACGATTCCATAATCAGCAGCCTTAAAGAAAGGAGCTTCTGAATCCGTATTTACAACCACTATTTTTTTAGAACCATTAACACCGGCCAAATGCTGGATAGCTCCGCTAATTCCAATAGCAATATATAAATTAGGTCTAATAGCTACACCAGTTTGACCTACGTGCTCATGGTGTGGTCTCCAACCTATGTCTGAAACTGGTCTAGAACAAGCAGTGGTAGCACCTAATTCAGTAGCTAACTCTTCTATCATGCCCCAATTCTCGGGTCCTTTCATTCCTCTCCCAGCGCTAACGACTAATTCTGCTTCTGGAAGCGGAACTACATTAGATTCCACTACTTTCACCTCCTTTACTGTTACTGAAGCAGTACCTGCTGCACCAGACCATTCAGAAACTTCTGCAGTGCCTCCATGCTCATGAAGACCATGTGAGTTTGGAAGAAGGGCTAATATTTTTTTATCAGAAGTGATGCTCACCTGAGCTATTGCTTTTCCTGAGAATACGTTTTTCTTTACCGTAAATCCTGAGGAAGTATCAGGTAAACCTGTCACACCCGTTACTATTCCACAGTTTAATCTAGCGGCTAATCGAGGAGCTACTTGTTTACCGTCATTATCATGACTAGTAACGATCATGCTAGCGCACTCATCTAAAATTACCGCACTCACCATATTAGTGACCTGATTACTGTCAGAATGATTTACTGAAACACCTGTTATTAACTTAGAAGCCCCATAAACCCCTGCTCCACCATCTCCTTCTAATGAGCCTACAGTAACTGCTGTCACTGAATCTCCAGAAGTCTTAGCTACATCTGCTGCGTAGCAAATAGCTTCTAACCCTGCTTTATTTATTTTTCCTTTCGTGTTTGATACAAAAACTACTATTGACATTTTCTTTCTCTTTTAAGGATTAGATAACTTTAGCTTCACTGTGTAATAAAGCGATTAATTCTCCTGCGTTTTCAGCATCTATATACTTGCACTGCGCTTTAGCAGGAGGAAGCTCATAATTAACTACGGAAGTATGCGATTCTCCTCCAGAAGGAGGAATTACATTAAGTGGCTTAGACCTCGCAGCCATAATCCCTCTCATATTTGGAATTCGTTGCTCCGCCATACCTTTAGCAGCGCTTAAAACAAACCCTCCATTAATTTCTAACACTTCGGACCCCCCTTGGATCTCTCTTTCTATGGTAGCTAAATCTCCAACTAAATCTAACTTAGTTGCCATAGCCACATAAGGCAAGCCAACTAATTCTGCTATCATACCTCCTAACTGTCCTCCGTTATAATTAATGGTCTCCTTTCCAGTTAAAATAATATTATAGTCATGCTCTTTGGCATAATTCGCTATTTGCTGCGCTACAAATAAAGCATCTGTATCGGCCGCATCAACCCTTACGGCCTCATCAGCTCCAACGGCTAAAGATTTTCTAATAATAGGATCATTACTGGCATCTCCTACCGAAATGACTGTGACTTTTCCACCTATAGCTTCTTTTAATTCTAACGCCTTAACAAGCGCATACCACTCGTCATAAGGGTTAACTATAAATTGAACACCATTCTCATCGAACTTCGTTCCTCCATCAGTGAAGGCTATTTTAGAAGTCGTATCTGGCGATTTTGAAATACAAACTAATATATTCATTATGTTGATTTTCTTTTTCTGTTGCAACGCAAAATTATTCTTTATATAATCTTACGCAGTAGGATTTTTTCAATTATTTGCCAACAAATATAGTATGCATGCATAACATTTTTATTTGGATTTTATCCTTTTTTATCAAAGTACAGTGAAAGTGATAGAAGTGTAGACATTACACTTACATCCGTAGTGATAAAAAAGGGCGTTGCAATGGTGAGAAATATTACTATTTTTGACGCTCGAAATTTAAGACGATGAAAGAAATCCAATTCAGAGAAGCTATAGTAGAGGCTATGTCAGAAGAAATGAGAAGAGACGAAAGAGTCTTTCTTATGGGAGAAGAAGTAGCCGAATATAATGGTGCTTACAAGGCTAGCAAAGGAATGCTAGACGAATTCGGTGCGAGAAGAGTTATAGATACGCCTATAGCAGAACTTGGCTTTAGTGGTATAGCAGTTGGTGCCGCCATGAATGGGTTAAGACCAATAGTAGAATTTATGACTTGGAATTTCGCCATTCTTGCAGCTGACCAAATTATTAACTCTGCCGCTAAAATGCTTCAGATGTCTGGCGGACAGTTCAATGTTCCTATCGTGTTCAGAGGAGCTAATGCTCAAGCAGGGCAGTTAGCGGCTACGCACTCGCAGAGTTTCGAGCCTATGTACTCCCATATTCCTGGATTAAAGGTGATTACTCCGAGTAACCCCGCAGATATGAAAGGACTATTAAAGTCTGCTATTAGAGATAATGACCCTGTTCTAATTATGGAATCAGAAAGAATGTATGGAGATAAAGGAATGGTACCTGAAGGAGAATACCTAATCCCAATAGGAGTAGCTGATATAGTTAAAGAGGGAGCTGATATCACCATAGTTTCTTTCGGGAAAATAATGAAGGACTGTAATAAAGCAGCAGAAGAGTTAGCTAAGGAAGGAATCAGTGCTGAGGTTATTGACCTTAGAACTATTCGTCCGCTAGATATAGATACGATACTTAAGTCTGTGATGAAAACAAACAGACTGATTATCGTAGAGGAAAGCTTTCCTGTGGGCTCTGTATGCAGTGAAGTGGCTTATAGAGTTCAAAAAAATGCATTTGATTACTTAGATGCTCCTATCCAGAGATTAACTCAAAGTGACACCCCTTTCCCGTTCGCTACTTCACTTATAGCCGAAGCACTTCCTGATGTTTCTAAGATAGTGAAAGCAGCCAAAGAAGCCATGTATCTCAAGAAAGGATAGAAAATCTTATAAAAAGCCAATCCTAAGGGAATACAATTCTCTTTTAAACTAATAATACAATAACAATCAACCTATTTAATCGAGTTGTCTAAGTGCGTGTGATACCTTATTTTTGCGCACCTTTTTAAAATTAGAATAAATACAAAACAATAATATGGAAGCGTATATGATTTATATGCCAATAGTAATGGCTATCCTTGGGTTGCTTTACATGGTAACTAAAAAATCTTGGGTTATGAAACAAGATGCTGGTGACGGTAAAATGAAAGAGATTTCTGATCACATCTATGAAGGTGCACTCGCATTCTTAAAAGCAGAATATCGTCTATTAACATTCTTCGTTATAGGAGCAAGTCTTGTTTTAGCTGGTATTGCTTTTTATATGGAGACTACTTATTTAATTGTCGTTGCCTTTATCATAGGTGCAATATTTTCGGCATTCGCTGGAAACATGGGGATGAAAATTGCAACAAAAACAAATGTTAGAACAACTCAGGCAGCTAAAACTAGTTTACCAAATGCATTGAAAGTTTCTTTCGGCGGTGGAACTGTTATGGGACTTGGAGTTGCTGGTTTAGCCGTTTTAGGTTTAACAGCATTCTTTATTGGTTTCTATTACCTGTTTATGGGTGGTGAATGGACCAGTACAGGTGATATGACTAAAGTATTAGAAGCACTGGCCGGTTTCTCTTTAGGTGCAGAATCTATTGCGCTATTTGCAAGAGTTGGAGGTGGGATTTACACAAAAGCTGCCGATGTTGGAGCTGATTTAGCAGGGAAAGTACAAGCAGATATTCCAGAAGACGATCCGAGAAATCCAGCAACAATTGCAGATAATGTTGGAGATAATGTTGGAGATGTTGCTGGTATGGGAGCTGATTTATTTGGTTC